>JBKHJK010000602.1:0-2534 GCA_046538215.1 Armatimonadota bacterium | reverse complement strand
GCCTGGATGTTGTGGCACGGCGCGAGAATGTATCCTCCGCCTTCTCCCAATATACGGATGTTATCCCGGACCTCCTCGTTCACTTCTTCCACGGTTCCAAAGGGTAAAGTGTACTGGTTGTCCATGGCGCCGTGAAAGACAATCCGGTCGCCGAAGTCCCTCTTCAACGCATCACGATCCATGTTTGTTGAACGCCACTGGACGGGATTCAGTACGTCTATGCCAGCCTCGATCATGTCCGGCAGTATCTTGCGGATCGCACCATCACTGTGGTGGAAAACATACGCCCCGGCGCTGTGGACGAGGTCCATCATCCGCTTCATGCGGGGGAGCAGGAATTCATGAATCTGGTCTGGAGAAAACAGGAGATCTTCCTGTGAGCCCAGGTCTTCAGCCACGTAGCTGATGAGCACCTGTCCGGGAATCTGGTCGTATATGCGCTCGGTGTTTTTGTAGGCGAGCTCGAACAATATATCCAGGCAGTGGTGGCATATTTCGGGGTTTAGCATCATGTCCATATACGCCTGCTCCTGGCCGCGCAAATGGGCATATCGCAAAAATGGCTCCGACCCGCCGCCACGTATCGGGTGATCCTCCCACCCCTTCACCTGCTCGGGGATGTGCCAATAGTCCCACCAGTCTGGATCCGGCCACCGGTAGTTTTTCTCGATTTCAGCCACACTTTCATATTGGGCCAGCGGATGGGTGACGCATTCGCTGTAGGTGCCGGTGCCATAGCTCACTTCGCGGTGCTCGCAGCCGTAAATGTCCTGTCCCTCTGGCACCTCCGGCCCGACGTATCGGCCACCGACGGTAATAATGCGATCAATGTGCAGCCGCTCGTAGATATTGTCAGCACTGTCGAGGCCCAGATAGTCAACGAGCTTGGCGGTCGCCTCAGGCGTTGCCCAGTAGTCGGTGGGAATGCGGTCCGTCTCTTTGCGTTGCAGACATGCAAGCCATCGCTCGCGTGGCGTCATGAATATCTCTCGCTCTCACCCGTCGAAAACAGCACCGATTATCGTTTTGTCACCGATATAATTGTACAATATCTCCCATGGCTGGCAACAGACTTGTGTATAACAATATGTTGTGCTATGATGCATGTCGAGCATGATTTTGCTTCCCGCGACATGCGTCTTTTGACACTCCCCTCTGTCCCACATTGGTATTCAATTATTCAGGAGGTTCTGTGATGGAAATTCTCATGGATGCGCTCAAAGCGCTTTATGACGACCAGCCTGTTACGTACGCAGCGCTCACCGTCCTGACCATCGGCATTAGTGGCGTGCTTTTTGCATTGCTTATGAAGCTCATGACCCGCAACACTGTTCTTGCTGAAGGCCACAATGGAGACTGACTCGGGGTTGATCTGACGTGTACTTTCCGATAGCCGGTGCTGAAGTAAGCCTTTTTGTTCTGGTTGCAATCGGTTTCGCAGTTGGCATTTGTGGTGGTTTCATGGGGATGGGCGGCGGCTGGATGCTCGTTCCGGCGTTGTACGCTCTCGGCATTCCCATGAATATAGCCATCGGCACATCTCTCGCCCAGATTCTCGGCCACGCCATTGTGTCAAGCTTTCGCCACTGGCAGTTTGGCAACGTATCTCTGAAGATTGCCATGGTAATGATTCCGGGCGAGGCGATTGGTGTAGAAATTGGTGCCTCGCTTATCGAGTTCCTCAAGAATAAACCCAACGTTGATCTTGATCTGGTGCTCAGTTCACTCTATCTGGTGCTTCTGTTCGGTCTGGCCATATTCATGTTTATGGACGTAAGAAAGCGACGGAGACGCCAGCGCCGGGAGAATCAGAGGGCGGCCCAAAACCACGAAGAGCCCGAAGACGTGCTGGAAAAGAAATCCAGTCTGGCCGTCTGGGCGCAAAGCATCCCCCTGAAACCGACGATATCGTGCACTGTGTCCGACATCACGTCAATTTCAGTCTGGGTGATCTTTTGCTTCGCGATCATTGTTGGCACCCTCACCGGGCTTTTGGGTGTGGGCGGCGGCATTCTCCGGCTCCCGATGATGATTTATCTGTTCGGCTGCCCCACCGTCGCCGCTGTGGGCACCGGCCTCTTCGCCATCATCATCAGCGGCGGGTATGGTGCATTCACTCATGCTGTGAAGGGCAACGTTGACCTGCCCATCGCGCTGCTTTTGTTCATCGGCGCGGCATTGGGTGCTCAGGTCGGCTCATTTGCCACCACTTACGTCAGGGGCGATCAAATCCGCGGCCTGTTTGCCGGACTCGCCTTTGTTGCCGGCGTCTCGATCTTTGCGAAGACCTTTGTACCACGGTGGTCCATGATTCCCGATGAGGTGGCTTCCAGTGTATCGCTCGTGCTCATCATCGGTGTGACAGCGATGATGGCGCTGACAATCCTGTATTTCCTCGGGCGAGGCGTTGCGGAGGAGAAAGCTGCTCAGGCAGAACACGACGATAGCGGGTAGTCTGAAGAAGCGTCCTGAACAGGATGCAGGCGCGCCGCCCGCGGGCGCCGGGTGGCGCATTTGTATCATCTGATCAATTC
>JBKHJK010000601.1:0-2539 GCA_046538215.1 Armatimonadota bacterium | reverse complement strand
GTCCATAATGACGAAGCGAATGCTGTGTTTCCCGGTAATTGCAGCCATCTTTGCTGTCACGCAGGTATGCGTGGCCCAGCCGGCCGATGACAATGACCCGCCAAATCTCGCACCGAACCCATCATTTGAGCAGGGTACTGACGGTAATGTGACCGACTGGCGGTTCTGGGCCTGGGCGCCGGAGGGCGAACCGCGCACCTCGGAGGGCGTGTGGGATAACTCCGTCGGCAGGACGGGCTCATCATCGCTAAAGGTTATCAACGAGAGCGAGAAGGATATCGGCACCTGGACCAACCGCCGGGGTGATAGCTTCATCCCTGTCGAGCCCGGCAGCATTTACACCGTCTCTGCGTATTTCATGGTTGAGTCCGCTGACCCTGTGATGACAACAAACTTTCGCGTGGGCTTCTGCACCATTGGCGATGATGGTGAGGTCACCTACATGCCGAAAGAAATGCGCGTGCAGGTGTCGGGCGAGGACCGCCGCTTTACCGAGGCAAACACGTGGAAGCAGCTCGCCCTGACCGCACGAGTACCCGAAGACGCAACTCATCTTGGTATGGACATTGACCTCATCGGCACGGGAACCGGGTGGATTGACGATGTGCAGGTGGTCAAAGGCTATGACGCGTCGGCATTCGGCGGTGAGATGCCCTCTCCGCGTATCACCATTGCAGAAGCGCCCGATCTGGACCCTCCGTCGGCCGAGACACCACTGTCGGTGACCTTCCAGGTGGAAAGTCCCCTCGCCGCCCGCGAGATGACCCTGGAATGTGAGGTGCTGGACTACTGGTTCCGGCCCTCAGTTTTTACTGAAACACTGCAGATGGAGGCCGATGAAGTCCGCACGGTGACCATTGATTTCGATGAAGCGACCCGCGAACGACTTTTCCACATGCGCTGCACCGCCGCGGCCAATAGATTCCAGGTCACCGGTGTCCTCCGGGAGAACGATGAAAAGCTGACGCAGGCCCGAAACAACTACAGCTTCAAAAACATGATAAACGAATACGAAACACTCCCGGCGCTGGAGGGCGCAACGGAGCATATTGACGATCTCTTCGGCTCGCAGCGGCTGGTTGATGTGGTCCACTGCTACGACCCCGATGATCCGCACCCGTACATGGAGGGTGGACGCGGGATGGCTTCCAAGAGCACCGGAGCCGTGCCCCAGATTGACTGGAAGGACATGTTCCGCGAGCCGCACGAGCAGTTCACGAGCATCGAGACGATCCTCGGCGCAAAGTTCCGCGTCACCCACGGCTGGGGCTGGTTCGGATATAAGCTCAACCGGGAGGGCCTTGAGCCGGGCAAATACTATGTCGCCGTTGTCGAGTATCCGGAGGACACGGGCCGCACGTACACCATTTTCAACACCGGGACCGCCTCCAGCGCCTACGGTGGCTACGGATTTCACACAGGGCGGACCCTCGGCGACCACTGGACCCGCACGCTGAATTCCGAATACACCGACTATCCCCTCAGCGGACAGATAGAGCGATGGTATAGCTTCTTCCGGCTCCCTGAGGGAACGTGGCGGCCCGGAGGGGGACTGCAGGAGGCAGATCCATCAGAGGGTTTCTGGTTCATCGTCGGAGGTGTCGGCGCCAGCCAGGACCCACTGGCCGCCGGTGCAGCAGTGCGAACGATCAAGCTGTATGAGATTGACGACATCCAGGCACTGTTTCCACAGATCGAGGAGCCGCCGCTCGAAGTTGGCCGGCGTAATCTGTTCCTCACAAACGAAAGCGACGGGATCAGCAAGTTCCTCACTAACGCCGAGAAGTACGACCTGTGGGCCCTCACGCGCCTGTACGAGCTGAAGTTTCTGGGCATGAATGGAATCGCGCCCAACAGCACCAAGAACATCGAGCCGCTCCTTCGAGTGAATCATGAGGAAGCTCTGGGGCTGAAGATCTTCCCCCGAATGATGATCGAGCGGGAGTTCCTTGCTCGCATCGGTGTGCCACCTGAGGGGATCGCAAAAGATCCGCGCGGGCTTGACCGGGGGCGAACGTCCCCCCGATCAATTGATGAGGTGCCCGACATTCTCCATCCCGCCACCGCCCGGGGGATCAGGACCCTCATGACCGACCAGCTCGGCGCCTGGCTGAAGTATCCGGACTTCGCCGGGATGATGCTGTACAAGCATTACGGGGTGCCCTTCCCCGTCAGCTTCAGCGAATACGCGATGGACCTTTTTGAACAGGAAACAGGAGAAACGGTGGAGGGTGATGATCCGCAGGCCCGCCGAGACTGGCTGCTTGCAAACCTGAAAGAGGCCTATTACGACTGGTGGTACGCAAAGAAGCACGACTTCATGATGCAGCTGCGGGACCACCTGCGGACGATGCGAGACGATCTGGACCTGTACTACTTCGCCTGGCACAGCGACGACGATTATCCGTTCTCCTGTGGCCGCCTGCGCTATTCCAGCGCACCCATGATGGACAAGATTTACGTTCCCGGCACCAATATTCTACTCGTCCCGAGCTTCACCGTGCCGCCGGAGAAATGGACGGAGGAGCAAAAAAGGCGG
>JBKHJK010000600.1:0-2547 GCA_046538215.1 Armatimonadota bacterium | reverse complement strand
AAATAGACCTGTACGATGAAATTGCCTGCCGCCTGTCGCCTGATTACGACGAGGCCGCATACATGTCCGGTGCCTCAGGCGAAAAAACGGTTGTCCGCCGACAGCTCGCAGATCTTCTCAGCGGCTCTTCATTTTCCGTTTCCGTTGCAAGTCCGGCCCATTTCCTCCACATGGGCACCACCCGGCAGTTCCGTGATGCGTTGATTGACAGCGATCTTTATGATTTTCCAGCGGAGCTCAACGCATCGCTGAGCCGTGTTGAGCGCTGTGGCTCCAACCGCATTTACGACGCGGTGCTCACCGGCAACGACGCCACCGTCGGCACCGGCTGTGTGATCGAAAAATCGGACATCTCCGGCCATTTCACCATCGGCGACGGTTCGGTGGTGAGTGGGGTGGAGACCGATGTGGCGAGTCTCAATATCGCCGCAGACGTTGCGCTGTCACAGACGCCGCTGGCGCTGCCGGGCGAAGAAAGATGCTTTGTCACCAGGATTTTCGGCGTGTCGGATAATCCCAAGGACACGGTCGCATCAGAGGAGGCGACTCTTTTCGGCCACGATCTTTTGCAATGGCTGGCCGAGCGCGGTATTGCACCCGAGGCGGTCTGGGATGACTATGACCCACAGACTGCCTGTCTTTGGGAAGCGCGGCTCTATCCCACGGCTGAAGATCCGGCTACCAGCCTCAAGCAGGTGCAGTGGATGCAGGAGGCTGAAGTCCCCGAACCGGGTGTCATCGAAGCGTGGCAAAGCAGCCGCCGGCTGTCACTGAAGGAAATATCCCGGGCGGCGGACTGCCGTGCAGCGATTGATAGGGAAGCCAGCATCCGCCTCCGGGCCAGGGCCGCCGCACTGTGTCAGCCGGCTGTTGAAGGCACCCCACTGCAGGAACTGGCTGAGAATGCGTCGCGCGAGAATCGCGAAGACCTCTGCCGGTGCGTGACGGACCGGGCGAAGCTGTACGATACGCCGCTGCAGCGGGCCCGCATTCATGCCCTCGCGGCACATATCACCGACACCCCCCACCAACACTGGGACGCCGCCTTTGCACAGGTCGGCGAGGCGGTCTCCGAAGGGCTCCAGGAATGTGAGGTGCCCGCTACACCGGCGTCTGAGGGCGGGGCCTGGCTGGTTGAGATCGCGGCGCGTATTGACTTCGGTGGCGGCTGGTCGGACACCCCTCCGTACAGTCTGGAAAACGGCGGTACCGTCCTCAATGCGGCGGTGCTGCTGGACGGGGAGTATCCCATCAGGGCCACAGCTCGCCGCATCGAGGAGCCGGTGTTGCGTTTCGAATCCTCTGACCAGCAGACAGCCTGCACCGTGCGCACGCTCGAAGACCTTCGCAGATATGCATCGCCTCAGGAACCACTCAGCCTGCACCGTGCCGTCGCCTGTTCGACTGGGCTTGACGATCAGTTTTCGGATGGAACCCTGCGCGAAAGTCTCATGAACCGTATCGGTGGCGGCCTCGAGCTGGTCTCCGAAAGCCGTCTGCCGCTGGGCTGTGGTCTCGGTGGAAGCAGCATTATCACCGGCGCACTGCTTTCGGCGTTGTACCGACTGACGGGACGGGAAGTTAACCCGGAAAATATGTTCCAGCACATCCTGTGTGTTGAACAAATGGTGACGACCGGTGGCGGCTGGCAGGACCAGGTGGGGGCCATGACGCCCGGGCTGAAGCTCATCACCACCGAACCTGCACATCAGCAGATACCCGATATCCAGCCGGTCGAGCTTCCCCCGGACGCCCTGGAAGATCTGCATGATCACCTCGTACTGTTCAATGTGGGCAAACGGCGGCTGGCGAAGAATATCCTCCGCACCATCATGGGCCGTTATCTCGCCGGAGATGCGACTGTGAGGCGAATTCTTTCAGAAATACAGGAGCTTGCCGGCCAGATGCAGAAAGCGATTGAACGGGGTGACTGCCAGCATCTGGGCCGGTTGATGCAGCGCCACTGGATCGCCAACAAAACCATGGACCCGCATTCCACTACACCCTACATCGAGCGACTTTTTGATGCCGCCGAGCCTTTTATTTCGGGCGGGAAGCTCGCCGGTGCCGGTGGCGGCGGCTTCATGATCATGGTGCTCAAAGATCCCGTCATGCGAGGGGAACTCCTCAATGCCCTGAGCGCGCAGGCAGAGGCTGCTGAAGCCACAGAAGCCCGGGAATACGCAGTCACCATCACCCATACGCCGATGAAGATGAACCCCATAATCGAATAAGAAATGAGTGAAGTGCCATGCCCACAGAACCGAACAGTGCACCCAATGTCATCTATGTCCTCACCGATGACCAGGGCCCGTGGGCGGCGGGATGCTACGGGAATGATGAAATTCGTACACCGAACATTGACCGCCTGGCTGACACTGGAATTCGCTTCAGTAACTTCTTCATCAACTGCCCGGTGTGCTCTCCCAGCCGCGCCACCTATCTCACAGGCACGATTAACTCCCAGCACGGCATCCACGACTGGATTCACGAGGAGAACATGGGGCCGGACGCCGTGGCATACACCTAGTACAAGGTGGCCTATAC
>JBKHJK010000599.1:0-2561 GCA_046538215.1 Armatimonadota bacterium | reverse complement strand
CTCTTAATACCGCGCGACTGCGGCTCGAGGCAACCACTGACAGCACCCGACGGCTACCCGCTCATCTGATCGAGGCCATACCACGCCGCCCCCAGAAGAGCAATTCGCTTATTGAGTACTACACGCACGGGAAACCGCCGCAGGAGCTCTGACATCCGACCTTTGCTGTAGAAGGTCTCGATGAAGCGATCCTCCTGCAGTGCGGGCAGTATTCTCCGCGGAATTCCACCACTGAGATACACCCCGCCGTTTGCCAGAGTTTTCAGCGCAAGATTGCCGGCCTCGGCCCCCAGAAGTTCGACGAAAAGCTCCATCGTGGCCCGGCAGAGCGGACACGGAGGACGGCGTTCAAAGGCCGCCTGGCTGATAGGGGGCGTCGCATCGTCGGCGCTGGCAATCTCCTGCGCCACTTCCGGAGTCTCTGCGGCATATCCGGCGGCCCGAAGGAACTCGTAAATATCGGGGATGGCGATGCCCGAACAGACCCGCTCCCAGCTTACGTGACCGTGCCGCTGCATGAGATGCTCCAATAGCTCGATCTGCCGGGGGGTTGTGGGCGAAAAATCGGTGTGACCGCCCTCTGTGGCATGGGCGTGGTAGCGGCCGTCGTCGCATGTCACGAAAGCCTCACCCAGGCCGGTTCCAGGTGCGATAACGGCGACGGTTCCGTGCTCAATCGCCTGGCCTTCCACAAGGGTATGAAAGTCATCATCAGACAGACGTGGAACGGCGTAGGCGTGGGCGGCGACATCGTTGATCAGGTGTGCCGCCTGCAGTCCCAGGGCTTTCTCGAGTTTTACCTCGCTGAGGACCCACGGCAGGTTTGTGATCCGGGAACGTCCCTCTACAACGGGGCCGGCCACACCGAAGCTGGCTCTGGTGATAGACAGATCATGCTCCTGTAAAAAATCCACAACGAGCGACTCAAGGTCAGGGAAGCTTCGGCTCTCCCGCTGCCCTTCAACAACCGCTGTCAGCGTGCCTGCTTCGTCTGAAAACACCGCCAGGTCGGTCTTGGTTCCTCCCACATCACCCGCCAGCAACATGAACATTCCACCTTTGTCGTTTCCATGGCAATTCGCACGCTGGGCCGCGGCTGGATCTATTGAATGCCCCACCACTCCGGTTCATTCTGTCCGGCCCGGAATCCTTCCGACGCTCGCCGCAATTTCCATCACTGCGACGAAGACCCCCCACCGACGCCGGATGGCATAGAGATTGCACCGTGACACGACGAATAGGCAGGCGGCACAGATGGAGACTCCACCACCAAACAGCACGAGAGCGGAATATCAAAGCCATGATTCGCCAGCATGTGCACGGAGTTGCAGTTGCCCTGATCGCCGCGTGTGGGCTGCTGACGGTGTGTTGCGCTGGCGCCGACGAGTTGGCCGCGCACATCTCCACAGACTGCAGCAGGTTCACTGAAACCGGTGTCAATGGGTCGGCCTCTGTCCGCGCCAGGTGGACATCACCGACGCCCCGTCAGTCGGCACTGGTGTGTGAGCCCGCGGCTCGGCTATCGTTCGTCGCCGGGCTACCCGGGATGAACCGGCTCGATTTTGTGCCTCTAACCGGGGAGAGCCCAGCCTCCGTCTCATTTCTCTGTCTTCTTCCGTACGACCGGTATCCGCACATGAAGGGCGATGCAACTTCATTCACAGCAGGACGACAGATTGTGACTGTTGTCTCATACACGCTGCAAGGTTCCGCATATCTGCGGCAGCCCCCGCACGCTTCAGCCCGCTCGCCCGCACGTGACACCCTCCCCGAAGATATTGCCGACGCGGCGGCAGGGGCGGATTTTCTCATCGTGGTTCTCAATACGCCCTTTCTCCGGCTGGTGCCCATGCCGATTGCGAAAACAGCGATTGACGCAGGAGCAGATATGGTTATCTGCCGCGACACCTGCCTGCCTGGCATACAGATGCACCGCGACGCCCCCATCATGCGCGGATGGCTCCCGGCGAACGGCCTATCAGCGTTAAGCCGGCCAGTTTCGCCGCTCCTCGAACTGTGTGTCACGGACGGACAATGGCAGTGGGTAACGTTTCACACCTGCAAACACCCGTCTCTGGCCCCGGCCCTGGCACACAATGACGACCGACAGGATACCGAAACGGACAGCAACCGCAGCGGTGCCACAGCATCCGTCTGCCCCTGTCTTATCCTGCACAACCCATCCGCTCAGCCGCCGCGGAATATGCTGCTGAAAGGGGAAGCGACATATTTTTCGGTGCGGTCTCATCCGACGCTTTCAGGAATGAGTGTTGTGCATTTCCTGGCCTGGGATGTGCACAAAAGCGGGAAAATTGTTCGCCGGCGCAGTGTTGTTGTCTCCGACGACCTGGCCGATGAAGTTCGCGATATCTTCAGAGACATCTACCTGCACCCGCAGCGCTTCCCCATTCACGAGGTCATTGGCTACGACTACCGGACGGTCACCGGGGGGCGCGGGCTGTCGTACCATGCGCTGGGCAGGGCTATAGACATCAACCGGGCACAAAACCCGATGATCAAAAACGGGCGGACGCTGGTCCATCCCGACGAACCGCCGTACG
>JBKHJK010000598.1:0-2569 GCA_046538215.1 Armatimonadota bacterium | reverse complement strand
GACACACCACAAAACTCCCCGTGGCTCGGCCCGAAGGCTGTGATGTTTACAGCCTGAGGGTGGGGGCGTCGTCTGTCGCCAGCTTCCAGCCCGAGTCTGTCGCTTTCGATGGCCGCAAAAGCTTTATGAGCCACTGTTTGTTGTTTATCAAACTCCCGGGGCCTCAGCCCCGGACTTTTTTGGTTTTTAATGCGCCACGGTTGCACGGAGCTGCAATTCGCTGGCGCCCCGCACACTCAGCAGCTCACCAGATGGCGCGGATTGCGAACTGGTGAGTGGTGGATCCGCCGAGATAGGCGCCGGCGGCATCCTCGTTCCAGTCGTCAATATAGGCGTATTCGAAGGAGTATTTTCCGTTATCGAACTCAGCTCCGGCCGAGAGGGATCCATCGTTACTTCCGGCCCGCACCGCCCACCATGGCCCCACCTGGGCTTCAAAGCCGACGCGGATACCGGAGTCGCCGACCTTCACTCCGGCGCCCTTGCTTTCAAGCTGCTGCCATTCGATGGCTGCCATGACTTCGTCCGTAAGCGGGCGCGAGATGCCCAGACCCCATCCTTCGGAAATGAACGAGGCGCTCATGCCCTCGCCGTACAGCGCTCCGGAGCCGGTGACATCCTCCTCATAGCGGTCGTACACCAGTCCGGCCCAGCCGCCGCCCTCAAGCTGGCGTAGCGCACCCAGCCGATACCCAAAATCGGCTTTGCCGTGGATTTTCGCAATCTGGCTGCCGTCGGCGGGATTGGAGAAGATCGTGTCGGTTTCAAGCTGGGGTGAGCCGGCAATACCGAAGACCCACTTTTCGTCATAGCGCTGGCCGTAATGCACGGAGAGATCGCGTTCATCAATGTCCACAACCGCCTGCTGGCCATTGATCTGCAGGGTTGCTGCATCAGACCCGAGACTGAAGCGAGTGACCTGCACGCCCCGGCCGTCATCGGACAGCGGAAGCGCAAAGGAGAACTGGCTGCCGGTGAGCTCCAGACCCGACGAGGTGTCAGTACGCGAGATCCGGCCCACCGCCTGCGCTTTTTCGAGCGTTCCGGCGAAAGCGGGATTGGCGAAGCCTTTATCTTCAATGCAGGTGAAGAACCCGCCCATACCGGCGAGGCGCGTCGTGGTGGCATTGGGAAGGGCGAAAAGGTGTGAGATGGCGTAGGTGTGCAGGGGAGGTGGCGCAGGTTGCGGCGCCTGGGCGTACAGCGGTGTGATGAAACATACGACCAGTGCAAAAACGATAACGGCTTTGGGCAAAGCCACGATGAACGTCGGCATTCGTCGCATTGTTACAGCCCCCATTGCTGTGGTAATTGCTTCGATGCAAGAGTTCTATGTTAACCGTTCACGCCGTTACCGGTGTTGATGTGCCCGATATTGTGGCACAAATACACCGCACCGGATCTTCGGCGCCGGAATGCCGGGCTGTTTTTTTATATGCTAAAGTACCCTGGCTGCAAAGCGGACCGTTGCGCTCCAGGCGTGCTGCGGTACCCGGGCTGCCAGAGTGCTGTCATTCATCCCGTATTATAACGGCTCGCCACACCAAAGGCAACAGTGACACCGGCGGTATGACCGGGAATGCGTACACAGGACATCCATTGGGCGTCATGGCCCGCCCCGGATGCTTCCGCCTCCAGAGCTGGCGTCATTCCCCCTCTCTCCAGCATGGAGAGTATGCAGAGGGGGGCAGGGGATGAGGCCGTCGTGGCTGTTTCCCCAGGGTAAGAGCTCCTGCGCACTATCTGATACATCCAGATGACGCAACAGTGACTCATAAAACGGTTTCAGCCACCAGATGTGACCGCCCGAGTCACCGGATACCGATCTGCCCGGGAATGCTTATCATCATTTCATGAGCCCAACAGCTCTGTTGGGTATCGTGCAGTGGCGGGTTGGTGGCTCAGGACAGGCAAAGGAGGATCTGCAGACGCTCGTGTATCTTCCGGATGGTGTCGGGGCTGACGGAACCGAGGCGGGTGTGCAGGCGCGTTGTGGAGATCGTGCGAATCTGGTCGCAGAGGATGACGGAGGGCTTCTCGACACCGCCTTCGGGAGGCTCGATCCTTACGTGAAGTGGGATTCCCCGGTCGGTGGTGGTCATCGGAAGCACGACCACCAGGCCTGCCGGACCGTGGTTGAAGGTGTCGGCGGAGATGATCAGGGCCGGGCGGCGGCCGGACTGCTCGTGGCCCTTTGTGGGGGCCAAATCCACCCACCAGATTTCACCGCGGCTGGCTCTGGCGCTCACTGCTCATCAAGCCCGTCGCCAAGGGTGGCGTCCCACGCCGCTCGCTCCTGCTGCTCCTGGGCCCAGGCGTGTTCGTCCTCGCGCAGGGCCGCATACGCCTCATTGGTCTCCTGCAGCATCCGCTCCTGGCGCTCGCGTTTCACCAGCTCCCGGACGACCTGTAGAATCGAGCAGCCCCGTTCGGCGGCGAGATCCTTGATCTGCCGGTGTGTGTCGCGGTCTATGCGGATGGTGGTGGCGTCCATGATGTCTGCTCCTATATCGTGACTATAGTCTTCCATATATATAATATATATGAGCCAGCGAACGGTGTCAAACCC
>JBKHJK010000597.1:0-2582 GCA_046538215.1 Armatimonadota bacterium | reverse complement strand
GCCGAACATCAGGAAGCAGCCCCCGTTGCTGTCAAACTTGTTTGGCACAACCCGAACCAGCCAGTCGGCGATCTGGCAGTCCTCGCCCTCTGCGCCGACCGAATAGACCTCCGGCGGCGTCATCTCCTCGTTCCCGGCACAAAACGGGCACCCCGAGGCGCTGGTGTCGGCTTCCTCATGCACGGCAAAATCGTGTGGGCGACGACCGCGTTCGGCGGCGATAATGACCCACCGGTCCAGTATCGGATCCTTCCGAAGTTCAGACATCCATCACCCTCCCATTACTTCTTTCCGTGGGATCTACAGTATATCATCTGGCGGCATAAGGGGGATAGCTGAAAGAGTCCCTGCAACCGCCGTGCCATCAGCATAAAGAATATTTTCCGTTCCCTGCACAGTCGCTAAGACACCGCCTCTGGCCCTGGTGTTCACAACAAGACTTACAAAGTGCCGACGAAATCTTTTTTCCTTTAACGTCTTCGGATGGTGCTGGATATCCGGCAGGTGCACAAATTGTAGCTGTCCGGAGGGCGGTTTGTATTACCCCGGCAGGCTCTCGGTTCTTCTTGACTTGATTTTCAACACCGTATATACTTCGAAGTGACTCTTTATCCGAATAAATCGGTCATACGAGTGACCAAATGGCTCACGTCCGAGGCATTGCGGGCGCGAATGGACGGTGAATGAATGAGACGTCGGAGATGGCTTATTATCGCATCAGCATTTGTCCTCGTTGCCCTTGCCGGCTTTCTTATGATCCAGAACGGCCCCCTTGCCCAGCCACCTCCACCCGAGGAAATGGAAGAGCCTCCAATGGGCCCCGAAGATGAAATGATGGAACCGGGGATGGAACCTGGAATGGGAATGGGTGGCGGACGTGATGGTGGCGGCGCCGCCGGGCTTCAGTGGACGGAAGAGGAACCACCTGAAGAGCTCACCATGACCTATGATGAATATATTTCCCGGACCGGCAATGTTCCCACGGTACCCGATGACCTCACGCAGGATGAAGACGGAAACCCGAAACAGGAGACGTTCAATACCTGGTCGCAATTACAGCGGGTGTACGGAGAAGCACGAGCCGTCGAAGAGGTTCCGGCCGGACGTGTCGGCGGACCGATCGAAAAGCAGATGCGCGGTGAAATCGCCTACGGGATGAAGCTCTTTCGTGAGCTGGCGCGCCTGTACGAGATGAGCAAGAACGGCTTTAGCTGCAAGGTGGGCCACCCTATTTCAGTCTACGGAACAAATCTCCCTGAAGAGATTCCCACACAGGTTCCGGTCATTTTGCAGGTCAAACCGTGGTTCCAGAAGAGCTTTGGCACAAAGTGCTACAACGCGCTGAAGAAATATGATCGCCCGGAGACACGAATGGGCGGCGAAGGTCCACAAATCAACGCAATGCCGATAGTTACCTATCAGCACGGCTACTGGCGGCCTATTCACTTGCAGCTTGGTGTTTATACCGCCCCGATCGCGGTCTCCTTTTGGAACGATCTCTGGTCGCGGAATAGAATCAGGCTCACGATTTTCAATAAGTTAGGAGAAGAGATCTATTCCGAGGAACAGCCAGCGAATCAGGGAGCGAGCATTTTATACTCGATTGCTAATCCGCCGGAGTTACGCTACCAGCCTCGATACCGCATGCTGCTGCCCACAGATGACCTCGCCTTCAACGGCGGACGCCTGAACCTCAATGGCACCAAAGGCTGGATGGTCATGTTTGATATTAGCTCAATGCCGCGCCATGTGTCGCGCCAGATGGATACGGCAAAAGCCGAATTCATAATCCAAGACGATGTCGAGGCGCAGGTGCAGGAGCGTTCCCAGTTCATCGAAGACGTGATTAATGAGGCGTTCAGAGGCGGAGGCGCCGGTCCGGAAGCCGGCCCCGAAGACATGCCCGGCGAAGAAGACATGATGGAACCGCCGGAAGACGAAATGATGCCGCCCGAAGAAGAGATGCCGCCACCGGCATGATGATGCTGAAACGAAACAGCGCCCACCGCTCACGCAGATGCGGTGGGCTTTTTTTATGCGCATGCAGGCAGAAACCGACCGGGGTAAGAAAAGATGTTTGTGAGACAGTGATGAATATACTGCGGCTTCCGATAATCGTGGCACTGGCCGTTTTGGCGTGCGGGGCGCCCGGGCAGATTCGCGTTGACCCTGTGCTGGAGCAGGCTGCAAACATGCTGGATCGCTCCAGCCGTGAGCTTGCAAAAACCTCCCGGCTGCAGCTTCCGGAGGATATCTCCTGCGATATCCAGGGCGCCTCCAGCTACAAAAGCCCCCGGACGCTGGAGAGCCCGGTGGATTTGCTCTTCGACGGCACGGTGACCGACCAGGGCATTTTCGTCGCACCCGAAGATGCGCTGACGATCAACTTAAACCTCGTCGCCCGGCGCAAAATCAGCTACTTCCAGGTGGTGTATTCGGGTAGCTGGGATGAACCCGGCATCCCCGAGATCGCCCTTTCTGCCGTCTCCACACAGGGCGACACTGTCCAGGTCGGGCTGCTGCCTGCACTTGTTGATGAGCCGGAGAAAATGCCGGTCGTCCAGCAGGCCCGGTGGCTGGAG
>JBKHJK010000596.1:0-2584 GCA_046538215.1 Armatimonadota bacterium | reverse complement strand
ACTCTGTTCGGTGTCGTGGAGGATTTCCAGAGCGATCTCGCCGGATGCGGCCATGATCGTGGGGTGAAAACGTAACTGGATGTGACGGCCGGGGACGATTTCTTCAAGAAGCAAATTCGAGATCCGCGGGGCGGCGGAGTTGAGGAGAGAGATGGAACATCCGGAGCAGCCCGTGCCCTGAAGCCAGATCACGGGGACCTCCTGAAGGTCTTGCGTCGCCATCGTTTCGCCTCCCTGTGCTATCAACGGTGCAGGATAAAACGGTGCCAGCGGTGTATCGAGCTCACCGCTTTTTCAGCACAGTCAGTATTCTCTATATTGACGGAGAATTCCTTTGTGCATAATGATAAATCTCTTTTTTGGACGATATCGTGGCACGGTAGTGGTGCCCAAAAGGTGGCGTCCGTTGCCTGCAGCCACTTGAAAATGCGCCCAGCGGCGGGGAGGATGGCATCAATGCTGAAATCTTGACAGCAGCGGAGAAGGTCATTATACTGCAGATGTAGAAAATACCGGCAGAAAGCACATAAGCAATATTCCAGCAGTTACGAAGTTCAGGAGGCGGAAACCGCTTGTATCTCCGGTTCTTTCTCCCCGCGGAGAAGTAATCAGGTCGAAGAAAACGAGTGCAGCGGCCCAGCGAATAGGAGAATTGATCTGTCCCGGGGATCATCGCGCACCAATAAGAATGCGGACATTTATTTTTGCTTTACTCGGTAGTGACTATCTGAACGTCGGGGGAACCGACCTCATCGCAATAAGCCGGGGGCATTCTTTTTGCCTTCGGTGTGTACGAACAATGAAATATTCGGTCAGGGATAGCACGCTTTAGGGCGTGTTGTTTTTGTTTTAGGTACGTGCCGGGAAAACAGGCCACATCACACCTAAAGAGGAGTTTAGCAATGGGAAACGGAGAACACTGTTCAATTGATCCGGTGGCCCAGCACATGATTGACAAGGCGCGGACTGATGAGAATGAGATTGTCTGGGATCGCTACGAGGCGATGCAGCCGCAGTGTGGATTTGGCGAGATGGGTATCTGCTGTCGCATCTGCCACATGGGGCCGTGCCGTATTGACCCCTTTGGAGACGGGCCGCAGGAAGGGGTATGTGGAGCCTCGGCGGATGTCATCGCCGCCCGCCATCTCATCAGGATGGTTGCAGCCGGAGCAGCAGCCCATTCGGACCACGGGCGCGATGTTGCTCATGCCTTACTGGAGGCCGCCGAGGATCCCGAGAGTGACTACGAGATAAAAGATAAGGCAAAGCTGCTGACCGTGGCGGACGAATTCGGCATAGAAACTGAAGATCGCGAGACACGACAGATTGCCTCGGACGTCGCAGCGAGTGCGCTAAAGGAATTTGGCCGCCAGGAGGGCTACCTCATCCCCGCCCGGCGCGCACCCGAAGCGAGACAGAAAGTCTGGGACCAGCTCGGCATCACTCCCCGCGGCATTGACCGCGAAATCGTCCAGATCATGCACCAGACCCACATGGGGGTTGATGCAGACTATAAGAATCTGATCCTCCAGGGCCTGAGAGCCTCCCTGGCTGATGGATGGGGCGGCTCGCTTCTGGCAACCGATCTGCAGGATATCCTTTTCGGCTCCCCCATACCCATCCAGACCGAGACCAATCTGGGGGTTTTGAAGGAGGATCACGTCAACGTCATCGTTCACGGCCACGAACCGGTGCTGTCGGAAATGATTGTGGAGGCGGCTCGCGATCCCGAAATCCTGGAAATGGCCACCGACGCTGGAGCCGAGGGTATCAACCTCGCCGGGCTGTGCTGTACAGCCAACGAGTTGTTGATGCGACAGGGCGTGCCCTCCGCAGGAAGCTTCCTGCACCAGGAGCTGGCGATGTTGACCGGTGGCGCCGACGCAATGGTCGTGGATGTCCAGTGCATCATGCCGGCGCTTTCGGACCTGTCCACCTGCTTCCACACCAGGCTCATTACGACGTCGCCCAAGGCGAAGATGCCCGGCATCGAGCACATCGAGTTCAGTGAAGACCAGGCTCTGGAAGTGGCCAGGAAGATCGTCACTGAGGGTATCGAGGGGTATAATGACCGCGACAGGGAGAAGCTCGATATTCCGGACGGGCTCACTCCATTGATTGGCGGCTTCACCGCCGAGTATGTCTATACGCTTCTCGGAGGACGCTTCCGGCCCTCGTATCGGCCCCTGAACAACGCCATCATCGAGGGGCGCATCCGGGGGGTTGCCGGTGTTGTTGGGTGTGAAAACCCACAACTCCCGCAGGGCTACGGGCATATCAATCTCACCAAGGAGCTCATCGCCAATGATGTGCTGGTGGTGGCAACGGGATGTTCGGCGCTGGCTTCTGCCAGAGAAGGTCTCCTGAAGCCGGAGGCGGCTCTCGAAATGGCAGGGCCGGGGCTGAGAGAAGTTTGTGAGGCTGTCGGGATGCCACCGGTGCTGCATGTCGGCTCGTGTGTGGATAACAGCCGCATCCTCATCTCCTGCTGCAACATGCTGGCCGAGGGCGGCCTCGGTGAAGATATCTCCGACCTGCCGGTGGCCGGAGCTGCACCCGAGTGGATGTCGGAGAAGGCCATATC
>JBKHJK010000021.1:0-12206 GCA_046538215.1 Armatimonadota bacterium | reverse complement strand
GCCTTCAAGTGTTTTGCTCTCAGCAGATCCCATGATTCTCAGGTCCCACCGTCCGTCGGACTTTGTCAGCGCAGCCAGGCACTGAGGTCCCGGTCCAGAAGTTCCTGCAGCTTTTCAACATCCGGCCGAAAGACCTCAATCAACTCGTCCCACACTTCGGCGTCCAGCATGTCCCGGGGCCCCTCCGCGTCCGCATCGGGGTTGACATCCCGGCCTATGAGGGATGACTCGAACGATGTATCCACACCCAGAAATTCATAAATGCCGCGAAGGAATAACGCCTCATCAGCAACGAGGTCTTCATAAATGAGCACGCGCACCTTCCGTCGCTCAAACAGCTCGTAGATATTCTCCAGGTGCCGGGCGTAACAGCTCGGGTCAATCCACAGGCGGAAGAAGGCGTGGCCGTGATGATGCAGGACCTTTTCGAAGGGAACTCCGATACCGTTTTCGGGATCGAATCCATACCTGCCCTTGAGATGTGTGTGAGCCCACTGGAGGAATGCCCGCTCCGCAGGATGGCGCAGGATCATGGTCATTCGCACATCAGGCAGATGCTGTGCAATCCGCTCCAGCGCCGGAGGATAGCACATGTAGGAGTTGCTGAACTCCGCGGCCACCGGCTCGCCGGCGTATTCGCTGAAGTATGTCTCCTGGTACCAGTCGAGGCCGCGCTGATAATGGACGGTGAAGAAGTTGACGTTATCAGGAGTCTGTGGCACATAAATCTCAGGATGCTCGGCGTACACGCGCCATAGCCAGCTTGAAGCGCACTTTGCAGCACCGATGTGCAGGGCGTTGGGCAGCATCAATCGTACCTCCAAAGAAAAATCTCGGCCTCCATGTACTCCTTACGGTGTCGAGGCCGAGATTCCTTCCGTTCCGACATTCAGTTCCCGGTATGTCGAATTTTAGAGCATGCGGCGGCCCTTCATGACGTTATACACACGCTGCATGGCAATCTCGATTGCGGCGGCCACCAGGGTGATATCTTCGTCATTTGCACGATCGCGTGAGAGCTCAAAGTTCTCGCCGATCTTGGTCTTAATGACCTCATAAACCTCCTGCTGTCCCGGCTTGATGGCCGAAAGGCTGGAGGAGTATTCCAGCATCGAGGCGATGACACCGCCGGCATTGGAAAGGATGTCCGGGGCGACCGGAATGCCGCGCTCTCGCAGGACTTTCATGCCTCCGATGGTGGTGGGCATATTTGCCGCTTCAACAACACAGCGCGCCTGCATCTGTGAGGCGACTTCTTCGGTGATGACATCACCGATCGCCGCAGGGATGAGACAGTCAACGTCGAGCTGGAAGAGCTCTTCGTTGGTCAGCGGCGTACCGCCCTCAAATCCGCCCACCGTGGCCTGCTCGCTGAAATGTTCCAGCAGCCCGTCAATGTCGAGACCATCCTCGTTGTGCGTGCCGCCGTAATAGTCGGTCACACCGACGACCTTTGCGCCGGCCTCGGTGAGATCCCGTGCGAGCGGGCGACCGACGTTGCCGAAGCCCTGGATGGCCACGGTGGCGCCTTCAGGATCGAGACCAAGCATTTCCGACAGCATACGCTGGGCCATATACGAGCATCCGATGCCCGTGCTTTCACTGCGTCCGGGGAGCCACCCGTGCACGCCCTCGCCCTTGCCGGTCACTGAAGCGGGGTCCTGGGTTTCGTTGTAAATGAAGGCCATCTCATCCGGGCCACTGCCCATGTCCGGCGCCGGGATGTAAACATGAGACTTGAAAACATCACCGAAATCCTTGGCATAATACTCCACGGCGTCAATCGTAATGATCTTCTCGAATTCAAGATCACGGGGCGTACGGTTAAACAGCCTGTACATCTCTTCCATGTCCACGCGGATGCCAGTCTTTCCACCACCGAACTCAACATCACAGACCGCACATTTCAACGTCATCAGCCGCGCCAGCTCAGTGGTCTCCCATATCGTCACATCGGAGGCGAGGCGGATACCACCCTTGAAGGGGCCGCGGGCGTTGTTGTGCATCGCAAGACATCCCCAGAAGTTGACGACCTTGCCGAGGATCTTGCAGGGGATGCGGAATATCCGCACCTGCTGTGGCGCCACCAGCTCGCGGAGCTCCTCGCACGGCAGCCCCATACGGTCACCCGCCTCACGCATCAGCCACAGGGACCGCGTCTCCGGCTCCTGGTTCTGCAGCAGTACTTCCATGTCTGTGTGGAAATTGCAGTATTGTCCCATCTCTGCATTGTCCATCTCTTCCATCATCTGACCTCCAGACAGTTCAAATAGCAGGCTTTCAACCTGTCACTGTATTCGGTGTTTCAACGGCGTTCGACAGCAGCGTCATTGCGGCTCGAGGGCATTCACATATTGCTCTGCAACATACAGATCCTCCACTGCTTCCGTTGCCCGGCACATGGGGGCCATCTTCCCGGCGACGGCATGCACGAAATTCTGCGCCTGTTGTCGCATGGCGTCGCGCGGCGGTAGTGTAGGCTGTGTTATCCGGGGAGGATCGTCGCCGGGATCTTCAAACATCTCTACACGCCCCGCCCGGTTACGTGCCAGTGGTGGAGGCAGGGCAATATCCACATACCCACGCTCAAAGCATACCAGCGCCCTCTCATTCCAGTCAATGCTTGTTTTGTACGGCTCCATCTCGATGACCCCCGGAATGCCGCTGGCACTGCGGGTGACCAGCACGGTGCCCGAGGGATCTACATGCGTCACCGTGTAGCTTTCGCCCAGGAGATGTCTTGGCAAATTGACCTGGTGCACATAGTAGTTGACAAACGTTTCGTACCGCTGACGACTCGTCTCATCCATGCCCTCCGGTGGAGGGTCGGTTTGCATATCGGGTACAGCTTCGTCTGTTTGAATGAGCTCCTCAAAGCCACCGGCAATCCAGTCGCCCGGCGGCATGGTGAGGCGGATATACGTCATTGAGCCAAGGTGGCCGCTTTTCTGAATCTCTTCCATCCTATGTTTCGCCCACATGACCGCGGGGTCGCTACGCTTGTGATAGCCCACCATGATCCACGTGCCTGCCTCGTCGGCGGCGGCGCATATTCTTTGACCGGCACTCACCGAACGCGCCAGCGGCTTTTCGATGAACACTGGCACACCTGCTTTGAGTAATTCAGGCAGAAGAACCCCGTGCCTGGTGAACGCCTGAACGGCGACGATGGCGTCAAGGTTCTCTGCGTCCAGCATCGCCCGGTGGTGGGGATACGTATTTTCGATGCCGTAGCGCGCCGCAACCCTGTCGCGAAGACGCGGGCGCAATTCCGCCAGGGCCACCACGGTACACCCCGGCACCGCAATATAGCTGCGCAGGTGAGCGCACTGCCCCATCTGTCCTGCACCGACGAATCCGATCCGGATCCGGCTCATTTCACTCACCGCCTTCAGGCATACTTTTCAGCCATTTCAATGCCCAGCTTCGCCCACTCCCGCAGGCGGTTTTCCCGCCCACGGAGCGTCTCCAGCTCGCGGAGAACAACCTGATAATGACACCCCTGCAGCCGGCTCAAACCGGACTCCAGATGCTCCCGGTGTTCGGAAAGATCATCAGGCAGCGTAACCTGTGCCGATGACTGCCGCCACATAATCGTGTAAGCGCCACCGCACTTTTCGATGACCCGGTCCAGGTCCGTCCAGTACGAACAGACGAAAATGCGGAGGTTGGGAATCCGAAGCACATAATCAATTTTCTGGGAAAGATCCTCACAGCATCCGTACTGCGATCTGCCGTACTGCTGCATCAGAGGGCGCTGGTAGCTGAGCAGGAACTGTTCCTGCATGTCCGGGGAAATCTGGTCAAATTCCTGGCTGTTGACCGCGACCCACAGGTTGTGTAACCCTGCCGGCCTATCCTCAGGGGGATTGTTGACCGGGTCGCTGCAAAACATCGGCTCATGGTGGTTTGTGGTCAGCACCCCGGCCTTTTCGGCGACGCGCTGGGCTCCCAGCACCGCCTCAGACAGCTTCGCCATGACCCGGTGCACCAGTTCGGGCCGAAATGCAATATCCTCCATCATCGGCGCCATCCCGCGCAGCCGCTCCAGATACACGCTCAGGTGCGGGCCAAGTGGTGGTGAACCGGTGATGCGAACCGGCATGATCTCCCCGAGAACCTCCGCCGCCTGTGAGGCCAGCCGCTGAGTTGTATCGCGATCGTAGTTGTACTGCGGGATGGTGACCTTTTCGTAATCCTCCGGCTGCTGAACCGGGTGATAATAGCGAAAGCCGCCATCGGAGGTCGAACCTATGGATCTGCGTGTCTCCAGCCCCCAGGTGTGCTCCTGGTTGCAGCTCCACACGGCATTCACGCCCCACCACGGTTCGATGATATGGTCGTCACCCACCCGGTCCTTGTACAGATGCCTGCGAAAGCGATATTCGATCTGCCGGCACAGCGGGTGCGTGCACTCCAGGCTGTCACGGGGGATAATCTCCGCCCACGCCCCGGCCGGCCTGCACCACACCGGCGCACGGTCCGGCTTTCGCAGCTCATTGACATCACGCCACCGCTGCCGGCGGCGTTCGTATTCCTCACTCTCCGCCAGGGCCATGACCTGCCGTGCAAAATCGCGGATGATGACTTTGTCGCCGTCGGATATCTTTGAGTCTGTCTGGGTCATTGTCGAACTTGTTCCCCTGGCAAAACATCTGAAATATAATGACGTATGAAGAGTTTGTTAAGAGGCGGGCGAGTACCTTTATTTCGTTCCGCCCGTGTGGTAGTGTCTCTGTCGAGGTGATCTACATTGATGTGGAACTTACCCGGAGAAGTAACGGAACGCGCTGTAACCATATACATGACCGGCCAGGTTTGCACGCAGCCGGCCCAGATCTTCCAGAGCGAACACGCGCCCAAAGTCATTCAGAACTTCATTAATGATCTCAGGCGCCGCGAGTCGTCCACCGTTGACCTGTTCGAAGCATTTGACAGTGAGGGCGACCTGACCAACCCCTCGCCGGCCGCGCGGATGCTGGCAAAGGTCCTGGGCCTGCTGGTGGACCTGGAACCCGACGACATTGAGGTGCGTGCTCCTGACTGTGCCCCGCTGCTGGAGGATGTCCCGGCCCTGGCAGAGCTCGTCGAAGACCTCTACGACCACTGGCGCAGCTATGAGCGGTATCTGATGCTCGAATCCTCGGCCGATGACTCCCGCGACAGCTCCATCGAAGGCCACATGCCCTTTATCTACAACAACCAGGATCTGACGCAGCTCGTGCGGGATGGCTACCGCAGGATCGAGCGCAACCTCCGGGGCCACTGGCCGCGAGTATATCGGCAGACCCCCGGTGGTGCGAATATGAGCCTGCTGGTCGAAACCATCAACTGGGATTGCCCGGGTGGCGTGTATGAACAGCTCCAGCAGATCCGCATGGTCCGCCTGGCGCTTTTGACCCCGCCGGTGGTGCTGTACCCGCGTTCCACGCATCGGAGCGGAAAGTTTGTGGAGGTGGACACAAACCCGCTGCAGGGTCTCCGGCTGGAAGCACGCAACTGGTTCAGCATTCCACTGCTCGTCGGCGACCAGCGCTTTCACGTCTATTTCGACCGCGATTATCTCGCACAGGCCGTCAGCCTCGTGAACCTCTTTGAGCTGTCGGGACACGAGGAGGCTCGCGAGCGACCTGATGCGATCGTCGTCTTCGGCATTCCACCCGAGCAGATGGGTGACGAACCCACAATCTTCCATTATGACGAAGAGCACGATATCGCCGTCGGAGCGGTCGTCAAGGGCGATGAAATGGACTACTTCGGCTACTTCAAGAAGATGATGCTGACGCTTCACAATGTCATCCAGATGCGGCGCGGACGCCTGCCGATTCACGGCGCCATGGTGAAGTTGAAGCTCCGCCAGGGGCCGGAAACCGGTATTGTCATCGTCGGCGACAGCGGTGCAGGCAAGTCGGAAACCCTCGAAGCCTTCCGCGAACTGGCCGATGAGTGGATTAGTGACATGACGGTGATATTCGATGACATGGGCTCGCTTCTTTTGGAGGATGATAACACCATCCGCGGCTTCGGGACGGAAATTGGGGCATTCTTGCGCCTTGATGACCTCGCCCCCGGATACGCCTTTGGACGGTTCGACCGCAGTATCTTTATGAACCCGCAAAAACACAACGCCCGGGTCGTCCTGCCGATTACGGATTATGGTCACATCACCGCTGGATATCCGGTTTCCATGCTCCTGTATGCCAACAACTACGAACCGGTCACAGAATCCACTCCGATCCTGGAGTTCTTCCGCAAGCCCGAGCAGTCTATTGAGGTCTTCCGCTCCGGCTATCGTGCGGCGAAAGGCACGACTGATGAGCGCGGGCTTGTGCACACTTATTTCGCCAACCCCTTCGGCCCGGACCAAAAGCGCGAGATGCACGAACCGCTTGCGCAGAGGTATTTCGCGGCGGCCCATGAAGGTGATATCCGCGTCGGCGAACTTCGCACACGCCTGGGTATCGAAGGCATGGAACGCGAGGGCCCCGCTCAGGCGGCGGAAGCTTTGTTTGAGGAACTCACCGATTCTGAATAACACGTCGAAAGCTCTGCACATCATACACGAACCAAAAGCGAAGGAGTTTGCGGCATGGGTGAAGCACTGGATATGTTCTCGCTGGACGCAAAGGTCGTGCTCGTAACGGGTGGCACCCGCAGATACGGCAATGCCTTCTGCGCGGGATTGGCAGAGGCGGGGGCAACGCTCATCCTCACCTCCCGCGCACTCGACAGAGCCGAACGGGCTGCCGGGAAGTTCACCGCACGCGGGCTTGATGTGCACGGCCGACAACTACAGCTTGCGGACGACGACTCCATCGAGACCCTCGTCACCAGCGTCACTGACGAGTTCGGCACCATTGACGTGCTGGTCAACAGCGCCCGTCACCTGCCCTCGATGTCCGGGGCGACCATCAATCGCGAGGAGCTTGACAGGGTGTTCGACATCAATATCGTGGGCACCGCCCTGCTCACCCGCCAGGTCGTCGAGCACATGAAAGAGGCGGGCGGTGGAGTGATTATCAACATCGGCTCCATCTACGGGATGGGTGGGCAGGACCCGGCGATATACCGGGACCCCGAGGCAAGCATCTCGCTGGATTACCCGCTGCAGAAGGGCGGCATGATCGCCTGGACGAAGCAGCTTGCCACCACGCTGGCCGATCACAACATCCGCGCCAACTGCCTGTCTCTCGGAGGGCTGCGGGAGGACACCCACGACCAGTATTTCATAGATCGCTACAACGAGCGCACTCCCATGGGCCGGATGGCGAGACCCGATGATGTCAGGGGCCCCATCGTCTTCCTGGCGTCTGAAGCGTCACAATACATGACCGGAGCCAACCTGGTCGTTGACGGTGGCTGGACGGCCTGGTAGGTGGCGGTATCAATCTGCTTCGTACCGGCTCAGCACTGCAGCGGCAATCCATGAGAGGACCAGCGCTGCTATGCCACAGGCGGTGAACCCGCCCTGGTCGCTGGCTGTTTCCCCGAAATAGTTCAGGAGCAGTGCGGCCATTCCGATCCCCAACCCCAGCCCGCTCTTGACGATAAGACCCTGGACACCGAAGTAGATTGCCTCACGCCGCCGGCCCGTGAGCACCGCGTCATTGTCAACAATATCGGCAACCATGGCGTTTGGCAGTGTAAACAGCGTCGCGACGGCGGGACCGGCCAGCGCCATGACGATCCCCGCCTGGATAATGGCCGAAACTGACACCGGCAGCGCCCCGAGGTAGATAAAAGGCACCATGAGACCTCCGAAGTAGAACATCGCGGCCATGAGCATATGCTTCTTGCCAAATCGCCGCGCGGCCGCAGGCATCAGCGGGAAAAACAGGGCTCCCACCAGCAGGCCGACCGCCATCACAGCGCCCTGGGCGGTTTCAGTCACTCCGGCACGAATTTCCACGACCTTTGGCAAGACTCCCATCACGATCCGCAGCGCCATCCAGAAAAGAAGCTGGCTCACGACATAGGGTATGAACAGCGGATTTCGCAGCGTCGCCGAGATGGCTGCAAGCAGGGCCATGTCGCAGGGCTTTTCACCTTTTTCAGGCGTCTTCACCGCCAGTGGCGCCCAGGAGCACATAAGCACCAGCGGGGCGAAAACCAGCGCCATCGTGCGGTAGCCGTGGTGGTCTATGAGATACCCTGCAAGCAGCATCCCCCCGACAGCGCCGATAACGTTGAACGCAGCCTGCCAGGCAGTCAGCCGCACCCGTTCCGAGGTGTCGTCGCTGATCTCGGGGAGCATCGCCAGGTACGGGCAGACGACAACGGTGAATGAGAGAAAAAACAGTGCACCAATCACAGCGAGATAGATGCCGTTGAGTACAGAGGCTTCCGGAAAGGGCGGCGTCCACAGGAGGATAAAGCTCAGCGCCAGCACCGGGGCTCCAAAAAAGATGAACGGCTTGCGGCGCCCCCAGCGTGTCTGTATCCGGTCGCTGTAAAAGCCCACAAGCGGGTCAGCAATCGCGTCAACCACCCGTCCCAGCACCATCGCCGCGGCAAATGCCCCCGCCGTCGTCAGGACCGTCCACCGGGGATCGGCGGGATCAGGCCGATAGCGCTTCAAAAGCCACGTCAGCGTCATATCGGTGGTCAGCGCAATGCTGAGGTATCCGAGACCATACAGTAGCCGGTCTTTCCACGCAACGCCGCCGGGATGTGAGAAGCTCATGTCACCACCGTTTGCCTGTGGTCTGGATTGGCCGGCGGGAAGGTGTTTTTTAGTGCCGTACGAACCCTGCGGGGTATCAGCATGTTTCTCCACGAAGCCGCACGAGCGTGATCTCCCGGGGACACCGGAAGCGCAAAGGGATGCTCTCGCCAACACCCCGGGTCACATACATAAGCGTGCCGTTTTCGCTCATCAGGCCCGAGGCACGAGCACGGGGCCTCCGCGTTGACGTGTACAGGGGCCCGATGAAGGGCAGATTAACCTGGCTTCCGTGGGTATGGCCTGCCAGAATGCAGTCAACATCTTTGGCGCGGGGATCGTCAATCAGATCTGGATGATGCGTAATAACCAGCCGGAAGCCTTCATCCTCCACCTGTGACAGGGTGGTCTGCAGATTATCGTGCTCGCTGTAGTAATCATCCACACTTAGAAGCCAGAAATGCCGGTGATCACTGTCGATTCGCCGGGCTTCGTTGACCAGGACCTCGACACCGATGTCTGCGTATATCTGTCGCCACTCGTCAACCTCTTTCGATGAGGGCTTTCCCAGCAGCCGTGAATACCACAGCACACCATGCTCGTGGTTTCCCAGCACAGCGTAAACGCCCTTCGGCGCCTCCAGTGGCTCCAGCATCGGCACATACCGCGAGGCATCATGCGCCCGATGCACCATGTCCCCGAGCAGACAGATCATATCAGGGCGGAGAGAAAGAATATCGTCCACGAGTGCCTCGACCGCCCGGTCGCCTCCCATCCGCACACCCGCATGCAGATCCCCGATAATGCAGATGGTGAAGCCCTCGGGCACGGCAACGGGGCCCGGGCTGGCGATCCGCACCTGTTCGATCGGGATGCCCGAGTGCATTCCAGCGTCCGGCACATCAACCTGCTTTACGCCTGCAGCCATTATCGGTCACTGTCCGCTAAAGAATCCGTAAGGCCGACCAGTGCCCTGAGGGCGAGAAGCAGACATATTCCCTGGCTTCGCAGCATTGGCGTTTCGCGAAACCGGTGTGGCGGTTTGCGCACAGGTACCGCCCGGCATCCACAGGTTCTGTCTAAGATGATGATTCGGGGAAAGACGTGGAGACTCCTGTTTCAGACTTGCTACGGGGATACACAAAACTGTCCATACAAAAGAAAAAAGCGGAAGGCTCTGGGGGAGAAACCTTCCGCGTGCGTTTATTGTCCAGCGTCTGTTCTGTACATCTGACCATGCGCATCTTCCAGTAAGTTCGAGACAGATGTTCCTTACTGGATGGCGTCGGCCGAAGTTTCCGCCATGCTGCAGACAGTGCCGCCCAACTGGGTCCAGGCGGTGATTGCGACAACAACGATCAGCGCCAGAAGCAGGGCGTACTCCACAGTTGTCAGTCCTTCTTCGTCTTTCCAGTAAGCCTTCAAAGCATCAAACATTTTCTACCTCTCCTTTTTACGGCGGCTTTTTTGCGCCCGTTGTGATGTGTGTGCCGAGTTTGGAAGCCGGGACGCGGCACCTTCTTCTGCAAATACGCTTTCCGAACGTGCAGGAGTGCCCGCTGCATCCCAGGTTTTTCACAGCGCGAGCCGAGCAGCTCGCAGAACGCGAAGTTTTCAAGGTGATCGCATCTTCGGCTTTCAATCGGCGGCTCTCTGGTCGATTTGCGCGGGTCATCGATGATGATGTGCACACCCCGCGTTAGCCCCCCCAGGCTAATTTTTCAAATCGACCGTACGTCTGTGAGCCGCTCTCGGCTGTTATGCATTATAGCCACAACGCTTCAATTCCAAATCAACACTTTTTCAATACTTGCTCAACATCTTTTCAGCTGTTTTGCCCATTTCCCCGACAATTATGCCAGTCAGATTCACAATAACGAACAGAGCCTCAGACATAACACCCAACACGCGTCGTCGGGTTTTAGTCTGCCTTGTGTTGACGAAGACGATTGTTATAATGTTTGCAGATGGTCACCCTGGCTGCCGGTGTATTTTCCGGTGCAGATCTCACCGCAGCTCGAAAACCTCCACGGTGCCCTGGTCGGTCGTGACGGCAATGCGCCCGGCGGCAACCGCAACTTGCCTGGCCCGGCCGGAGACATCTGCGACCGACCGCACCCCGCCCTCCATATCAATGGCGGCAACACCGCTTGCCCCGGCTGCAGCCAGAAGAATCAGTTCGTCACCCGTATCATCCAGGACCATGTCGCTCACACCGTCGTGAAGCTGTGTCCGCCAGATGGTAGATCCGTCGGCGGCCAGCAGATATACATTCGCGCTCTCGGCGGCACACGCCAGCTCGGTTTCGCCCTCTCCGTTCAAATCAACCGGAATCACACGGGTCACACGGTCTCCAAGATTCACTTTCCACATCTGTGCGGGGCTGGTGTCAAAGGCCAGAAGATCTCCGTCATCGGTGCCCAGCAATATTTCCGGCACGCCGTCGCCGTTGAGGTCTGCAGATGATGCGGCGGTCTGTTCCGGCCCAAACCGTCCATATCTCCAGATGCGGCTCCCATCGTCATCAATGAGATTGGCGCGATAGTACTCGTTGCCGCCCACGATTTCGGCCTTTCCGTCGCCGTCGAAATCATCTGCATGCCCCACGGTTGCCGAATGAGCGTAGATGATATTTTTCCACAGCATGTTGCCGTTGCGGTCGTATGCGAAGTACTGCCAGGAATCGGCGCCGCAGATGATCTCGGGCAGCCCGTCCCCCGTGACATCGGCGGCCAGGACTGTCTGGATGTCGCTGGCGATGCCGCGGTACTTCGGCGGATTGTCAAACCAGAGCTCCTCACCGTCGGCGGAGACCAGTCCTATCCGTGCGGCCAGGCCGCCGTAGATGATCTCGTCCCGCCCGTCACCATCTACATCGGCACACGTCATATCAAGAATGGGGCGCCGTGCCGGGATTTGCAGTCCCCACAGCTCCGAACCGTCAGCCCCAAAGGCCCGTATCTCTCCGCCCTCGGAGCCCACCACAATCTCGCGCTCTCCGTCACCGGTCAGATCACCGACAGCAAGGGCAGTGACCTTCGGTGGCTTCCCAAAACTGATACCACGGATTTCAATGTCCGCCACATATACTTCCTTATCGGGACCTTCGGGCTCCAGCTTGAGGCGAAGCTGCTTCGCCTTCTGCCCCACCTCCACGGTGTAAAGCGAATTAACGTTGCTGCCCCACTCCTGTGTGCCGGTGAATTCGAAGTCGTCTTCCACCGTGCGGACATCGTCCTCAAAGCCGTCACTGCTGAGCTGCAGCGTGCGCTCTCCGATCCGCCAGTCGTCAAACATGCGCCACTCGCGAATGATCACCGAGGAGATTTCTGCCTCCCGCGGGAGTTCGAAGGTGATGGTGGGCCCAACACCGGCGGCCCATTTGACCGAGTTATAGGAGCTTCGCGATTCCCCGTCCACGAGCTTTGAGACAGGACCATACCGACCGCTGTACGGTTCGGTGGCCGTGACCTCCTCGACATCAAGAATTTCTCGGGGCGCTTTGAACCCTGACGCGGACCATGCCTTCTGCATCGCGGGAGCC
>JBKHJK010000020.1:0-12210 GCA_046538215.1 Armatimonadota bacterium | reverse complement strand
CAGGAAAGGATATTGGAGGAGATTCAGCGCCTGCACGAAGAAGGGGAAGACCTTTCTCACAGTGCCGCCAAGAAAAATCACCAGTATCTTGTTGTCGTGGCTGTCGAGGACCGCAATTTCGGAAGCTGGCGCAACGCCATCGAAGCTGCCGGCCTCGATTACGAAGAGATCAGCAAACACCGCTTCTGGAGCAAGGAGAAGATCGTCAAGCGCATCCAGGAACTCCATGAAGAGGGCGAAGACCTCAGTCACGAAGCCGCCAAAAACAAGTACGGTGCACTGGTATCCGCCGCCTCCAGTAAACGCTATTTCGGAAGCTGGAAGGACGCCATCGAAGCCGCCGGCCTCGACTATTCCAACATCAGGAAGATCAACCGGTGGACGAAAGACAAGATCATCGAGACCATTCGCGAGTTGCATGAACAGGGGAAGTCAGTCAACAATTCCAACATGCGCCGCATGGGATATCGCGGCATGATGGAGGCGGCCAGCCGGGAGAAGAGCTTCGGAAGCTGGGCCGCTGCTGTAGAAGCCGCTGGCCTCGATTACTCTGACGTCCGCAAGAGCTGAGACGTCTATCCCACGTCTCGTCGATGACTCCTGATTTTCATCGCGCACAATTAAATCGGCGGAGAAGGCAGGTCTCACCTCCTCCGCCGGTTAACTATCTATGTGTGCACCCCATGGAGATTCCTGAACTGAACCGTCGATAAGGACAGTGAGACCCATGGTCAGGATGTTTGTCAATAAGGTAGGCTTCGACAGCGAGGGCCGGGCAGTCGTTATCCTGCTGGACGAAGAGCAGAAACGCTTTCTGCCGATTGTTATCGGACAGTTCGAGGCCCATGCCATCGCCTTCGCAGATCAGCGGCCCATGCAGCGACCGCTCACACACGACCTGTTGATATCCGTTATTGAGGAACTCGACTACAGAGTTGAACGCATGGAAATCGTTAAGCTTGAAGACCATATCTTCTACGGGCTGCTGCATATCGAAAATGAAGAGGGCGACCATCACGCCATAGATGCACGACCGAGTGACTGCCTCGCCATCGTTGTGCGGGCGGAGGTGCCCATTTACGTCAATGAAGATGTGCTGGAACGGGCCAGGTGGCTGAGTGATGAGGCCGAGAGCGAAGAGCAGGAGAAGTTCCGAGAGCTCATGGAGGACGTAACCTTCGACAAAAACCAAACAGAAGATGAAGAGCAGAACGACGAGACCGACCAGGAGGATGTTTAGGTGACTAACGCACAACGCAAGCTGATGTGGTTTATCGGCGTTTTCGTAGCGCTGATTTTGCTCCAGAAAGTATTTATTTTCTACACGGACTATCTCTGGTTCGATGCGATGGCTCTGTCGTCAGTTTTTCTGACCATCCTCAAGTCCCGTATCTTCCTTTTCTTTGTCTTCGGTGGGATATTCTTCATCTGGCTGTACGGCAATGCCCTGTACGCGCGCCGTCCTCTGCCGGACGATGTCACGCTGATCGGGAAGCGTCTGCTGCCTGATGAGGAGCGCGAGCAGATCGAGGAGTATGCCGACCAGGCCATACTTATCTTCTGTGTGGTTGGCGCTCTGATGGTCGGATTTGTCGCGGCTGGCCACTGGCGGGAATACCTGCAGTTTTTCAATGCCGTGAATTTCGGCCCCGAAAGCGCTGATCCGCTCTTCGGACGCGATGCAGGCTTTTACGTCTTCAAGTTCTCCTTCATCCAGTACGCGTGGCGGTCACTGTTTTACGCCATCGTCATCGCCCTGGTCGTCAGCATCCCGATTCACCTGTACCAGGAATCGATCCGGATCGTCGGCAATACCGTCCAGGCGATCCAGCGAGCCCGGTGTCATATTCTGGGATTGCTCGGGCTGGCCCTGTTCACCAAAATCTATTCCTACCAGCTTATGAAGTACGGCCTGCTGTTTTCACAGCGCGGCCAGGACTTCTTCGGCGCTACGTATGCCGATGTGCACGCCCGACTGCCGGTATTGACCATTCTGATGGCGCTTTGTGCCATCGCCGGCGTGATTGCGCTTATCAGTATTAAGACGCAGTCAATCAATGTGCCCCTGGGGGCTGTGGCGGCCGTCATTGTTGTATCGCTCGTGGGCGGCTGGCTCTATCCGGCGGCCATCCAGAAGCTCGTTGTAGCACCAAATGAACTGGAAAAAGAAACACCATTCATCGAATACAACATCAAGGGCACGAATATGGCCTACGGCACCCACAGGGTGAAGGAAAAACGTCACCCGGTACAGCCGAAGCTCACGTGGGACAGCATCAACGAAAACGTCGAGACAGTCGCCAACATCCGCCTGTGGGACCACCGGCCTCTGGAGACGTCATATAATCAGCTTCAGGCACTGCGTAAGTACTACAAGTTCTCAGACGTTGACGTGGACCGGTATCAGCTTGAAGGCCGCGTAAGACAGGTCATGCTGGCGACCCGGCAGATAGACTGGCCCAAAATATCCCAAAGCTGGGTCAACCAGCATCTTCTGTACACCCACGGTTACGGTGTGGCGATGTCGCCTGTGTCTGAGATTACTGAAAGTGATTTGCCGGTGTTCTGGATCAAGGACCTCCCGCCGGTCTCGGACGTTGGGCTGGAGCTCACCCGGCCGGCGGTGTACTACGGCGCCAGCAGACACCCCCGGTTAATCGAACGCATCGCGCCGCCAGAATTTGAGCGTGACGGCAGCATGACACCTCAGCCCCCACACCAACCCGGCGATTCCGGAGATAGTTCAGCCGGGCCACCTGGCCCCCTGGGTGGAGGTGGACAGCAGCAGCCGGGTCCGAGCCCCGCTGCCCAGCGCACCGCGCAGGAGCGCCAGACGGTGCCTCAGTATCATCTCGTCAATACTAAAGCCAAAGAGCTGGATTATCCGCGTGCGGGGAGTGAGGAAAACGGCGGGACCGCAGAAAATGTTTACACCCACTATGAGGGCACCGGCGGCGTGAAGCTTGACAGCCTGTGGAAGAAGATTGCCTTCACCATTCGCTTCCGCGATATCCAGCTTCTGCTGACCGAATATCTGACCCCGGAGAGCAGGCTGCAGATGTACCGGGAGCTGCCCGAACGTCTCGCGGTCATCGCACCCTTCCTTGGTTACGATCCCGATCCCTATGTGGTCGTGAATGAAGCCGGTCAGCTCAAATGGATCTGCGATGCGTACACCCTTTCCAATGACTATCCATATTCGGTACGGACGACTTGGTTCGGCAACTACGTAAGAAACGCAGTGAAGGTCGTCGTGGACGCCTACGAAGGCCAGCCGGAATTCTATGTCGTCGAACCTGACGATCCGGTCGTGCAGTGTTATCGGAAGATATTCCCGAAGCTCTTCACCGATTTTGCCCAGATGCCTGAAGATATGAAGGCCCACCTGCGTTACCCGCAGCTTCAGTTCCGCATTCAGGCCGGGATATGGGCGAAGTATCATCAGAAAGAACCACAGACCTTCTACCAGGCCGAGGACGAATGGGCCATTCCGCCTGAGATCTATTCGCAGGGCTACAGAGAGGTCGAGGCCTACTACCAGGTGGTGGAGCTGCCGCACGAAGACAAAGCCGAATTCGTCCTTATGCTCCCGTATGTTCTGGCGCAGTTTGAGCGCAAGAACATGGTCGCCTGGCTCGGCGGGCGCTGCGATCCCGATAACTACGGTGAGCTTATCTGTTACAGCTTCCCCAAAGACAGCCTGGTGTACGGGCCCATGCAGTTCGAGGCCCAGATTGACCAGGACTCCAGAATATCAGAGCTCATCACCCTCTGGAGCCAGGCCGGTTCGCGGGTGATCCGGGGCAACGCCCTGGCAATACCTGTCGCTGACAGCATCCTGTATGTAGAGCCGATATATCTGGAATCAGAAGACAGCGCCATTCCGGAACTGCGATTGGTGGTATTGATGCACCAGGACCAACTGGTGCATGCGCCGACACTCGACGAAGCGCTCGTCAAACTCCTCGGCCCAGGAGTCTTCGCGGGACCGAAGATGGGCGAGGATGCCGATGTGGACGCTGCCGCAAAGGAAGTCATCGAGGAAATTGCCGAAGTTGAAGAGAAGCCCGCAGCGGCCGAGGCGGAAGTCACTACAGCCGTCGGCATGGAGATGTCAGATGCACAGCTCAAGCAGCTTCGCGAGACATTGAGCGAGGCCCTCAAGCTGGACAGGGAAGCCGAGACATATCTGAAGGAAGGCGATCTTGGCAAATACCGCGCAACCCAGCAGGAACAGGCCGAAATGCTGAGCGAGGTGCTGGAAGAACTGCAGTAAGACGACAGCCGGTTGAAAACAGAAGGCAAAAGGGCGACAATGATATTATGTTGTCGCCCTTTTTTGAACACGCACATGACCGGTTTATCAAAAGGCGGCATCTGGTATGAAACACCGTCATCAAATGGGAGACAGAGAAGTGAACGAGCTGAAGGACCTGCCTGAAGACATTCGTGCGGTGATCTTTGACTTCGATGGCACGCTTGCCGAAACGAACATTGACTTCGCGAAAATGCGGCGCCGTATCATCGGTCTGCTCAAAGACTGGGAACTGTGGGACGAGGGGATGGATGACCAGAGGTATGTCCTGGACCTCATCGCCGCCGGTCGTCAGAAGCTCGCCCCGGACGAGGATCGTATCGAGCAGTTCCAGTCCGAAGCAGATACCATTCTCCAGCAGGTCGAACTGGAGACGTGCAAAGACGCTGCGCCGTTTCCGGGAGTCGTCGCCGCCCTGGACCGCCTGCGGGAGGCCGGGCTGAAAGTCGGCATCGTCACACGCAACTGCCGGGTCGGAGTGGCGTCGGTCACCTCCAGGTATCATCTTCACCATGATGTCCTTTCGACCCGTGACGATGTAGTCAATGTCAAGCCTCATCCCGATCACCTGGTATGTGCGCTTGACCTGCTGGGCGAGTCTCCTGAAAGGGCGATTATGATCGGCGATCATATCACCGACGTACAGGGCGCTGAAGGCACCGGCGCATATACCATCGGGGTGCTCACCAATCACACCACAAAAGAGGAATTTCTGCAAGTCGGGGCGGATGCTGTATTTGCTGATGTCCCCGCCGCCGTCACGGCCATCATCAGGGCGAGGGATGCTGAATGAGCGACAGGCCACTGCCCGTCGGTAAACTCGTCTTCACCACGCTCCAGCGTCTGCTGAACCAGGCGGGAGGCATCTCAGACGCACCTGAAGTCGTCGTCGGTCCCGGCATAGGACGCGACGTCGCCGTGCTCGATACCGGCGGTGATAAATACCTGCTGGCAAAAAGCGACCCGATCACCTTCGCCACCGGTGCCATCGGATATTACCTGGTCAACGTCAACACCAACGATATCGCGACAAGTGGCGGTCGGCCGAGATGGTTGCTTGTCACGCTGCTATTACCCGAAAACGAGACCACCGAGGCGATGGTGGAGGAGATTTTCGACCAGATTACCGGCGCCTGCGAGAAGCTGGACATTGCCCTAATCGGCGGCCATACCGAGATAACCTACGGCCTGAACCGTCCCCTGATCATCGGGATGCTCCTGGGAGAAGTGGACAAAGGCCGCCTCATTACGCCCGACGGTCTCCAGGTGGGGGACACAATCATTGTGACGAAACAGATCCCTGTCGAGGGAACCGCGCTTATCGCCACAGAGAAACGCCAGGACTTGAAAGATGCCGGTTTTTCCGACGCGTTTCTCCACCGGTGTGCCGATATGCTTTTTGACCCCGGTATCGGAGTGCTTACCGAGGCCCTGGTCGCCGTGGACGCCGGAGATGTCCACGCCATGCACGATCCCACGGAGGGCGGACTGGCGACGGGGTTGTGGGAGATGGCGGACGCGGCGGGTCTCGGCATGGCTGTAGAGGAAGCAGCGATCCCGGTGCGGGATGAGGCCAGGCAGATTTGTGCCGAATACGATCTGGATCCACTTGGGGTGATCGCCTCCGGCAGCCTCCTGATCGGCTGCAGTCCCGGGGATGCAGCGGCCATTGTCGAGGCCCTGCACAAAGAAGGTATCACAGCGGCGGCAATCGCACAGGTGCGACCCCGCGATGAGGGCGTCATGATGCACAAAAGGGACGGCGAAACGGTTGATCTGCCGCGGTATGACCAGGACGAGCTGACAAAGATCCTGTAATTTCTGCACCACTGGAGGCTGACCATGACGAACAGACGCTTCATGGTTGTTTGCGTGGCCGTCGCGCTGGTTTTTAGCTCCGGTATCGGGGTGGTGCAGGCGCAATTGACGTTCACTGTGTTCGGGGACACGCGGCCGGGCCCGAACTATGAGCGCCTGCACGTTACACGCACCATTTGCGAGCGGATAGTCCAGCACGACCCCCTCTTTGTCATCGGCACCGGCGATTATATCGAGGGAAGCACCGATCAGAACGTCGTTCGGCAGCAGTTCAGCAAGTTTTTTGAGGCTCTCACACCCCTCAAGGTGCACGGCGATATCCCGGTTGCTTTTACCACGGGTAATCACGATATCCGCGGCTCCCGTAAGAATGTCGCCATCTTCGAGGAATACTTCGGGGCGACATACTATTCCTTCGATCGCAACAATGCCCACTTCATCATCCTCGACAGTGAGATTCCCGGCCAGGAAGGGCGCATCAAGGGCGAGCAGTGGGAATGGCTCGTGGACGATCTTGAGGGCGCCTCAGAGGCCCGGTACGTGTTTGTCGCGCTCCACCGTCCGCTGTTCCCGGTGGACGGTCATATCGGATCCTCGATGGATGTGGACATACCACTGCGGGACCGATTACACCAGCTTTTGGTAAAGCATGATGTGACGGCAGTGTTTTGCGGCCACGAGCACCTCTACAACTACCAGCAGCGTCACGGTGTTGATTACTATATTACTGGCGGCGGCGGCGCTCCACTGTACGCGAAGCCGGACGAGGGCGGGGTTTATCACTATATCGTGGTTGAAACCGGGGAAAACGGCTACACCGCCCGGGTGATAACACGTGACGGGCAGGTTCATGATGTCAGGCCGTAAGCCGGTCACGGCCGACTCAAAGAACATGCAGGGCGGATCTATCCACCCTCCACGTGCCATTCAAAGGGAATATCGGGGTCATGCAGATCGCGGCGCAGTTCGTCGGGATCTTCACGGTTGTATGTCTCCGTCGGCACATTCAGCACCACGGCCACCTCGCCGCCCAGCGCCATAAAGCCGTGCCAAACACGCCTGGGGATTTGCACAATCGCCGGGTTCAGCTCACCTATAACGATCCCTTCTGCCTCTCCGCATGTGGCACTGTCCTCCCGGTCGTCGTAAAGCCCCACTCGGGCGTTGCCGTGGATGCAGCAAAACAGGTCAACCTGCCGGGTGTGGCAGTGCCAGGCTTTGATGATCCCCGGAAAGGCCGCTGAAACGTACACCTGTCCGAATTTGATGAATTCCTCATCATTGTTGCGGAGAATTTCCATCACGTATCCCCGCTCATCAACGTGTCGAGTCAGTTCACGGATTTTTACACCCTGGATCATGGATGACTCACCTTTGCCGCGCTGCATCAATCGGCAGGCAACTGCACGCCGACTGCGTGTTGCGGAAAATATTCGCGTGCGACCTCGAGAACCTCATCTTCGGAAATGCTCTCCACGTGTCGGTCAAAGTCCACAATGGCTTCGGGATCGCCGCCAAAAAGCGTGTATATATTCAAAAGCTGGGCCTGTGCAGCGTAGGTTTCAATGGCCTGAGCATAATGATTCTTGAGCTGTGCCCTGGCCTGTTCGAACTCCATACGATCAAAGCTTCCCTTCGCGATGGCCAGAATATGGCCGAGGACCTGTCGGCGGGCTTCCTCTATATTGAGGGGGTTGGCGACGATGTGGACGGCGATGAATGGAGTGCTCATCGGCTGGGGTTCGAGCATCTCAAAGGGCGGCTGCTCTTCATAGATTCGCTTCGGAAGCATGAGGCCGAAACCACGCTTGAGCATTTCGTCTTCCGCAATCCTGCCGCCTTCACCGGCCAGCATCAGATATGCAATCTGTCCGGCCGTCATCCCTCGTGTCCCGTACGCGGGAAGGGGCACGCCAACGAACATCGAGGCCTGTCGAAGGTCCTTGCTTTCCCCGATTTCCACCCGCGGTGTATCCGGGATTCCCGGTCTGTCGCGGGGCGATTCGCTGGCATCCGTTGCCTCTGCGGGGTCGGTGCCGGGGCTGTATTGCCCGAAGGCGTCTTTCACCATCGAAAGCACGGTCTCTTCGTCGAGCGCCGAAACAACGGTCAGATACGCGCGGTCTGGTGTATAAAATGTCCTCCGGCAGCTTGCAATATCGGTGGAGGTGAGAGCGCCGATACCATTGAGACGGGTGGCAGCATCGGGGTGAAATGCCGTATCTCCCCACAGGGCGTTCAAAAACAGCTCATAGGTTGTGTAGCTGACCTGCCCCAGCGATTCTTCGATGTCTCTGATGACCGTATCCTTTGCTGCGGCAATGTCCTGTTTCTCAAAGTCCAGATCATCGAAGAAGAGTTCTGCAAATGCCCCCAATGCACTGGGAGTGACATCCGTCGGTACAGCAAACTGTGCCTGGACGTATTCAGTCTCCGCATTGATTCTGGCCTCGCCACCGCCGCGGATCGCGTCACCGAACGCCTTCAAGTCGGTGTCCTCCAGAGCCCGGGTATTGAGGCGCTGGATCATCAGCTCCTGCACCACCGATCGGATCCCCGCTTTTTCTTTGGGCATCTCGGCCGCAGTCACATCCACCGCCAGGTGCGCGGCGGTGATATCGGTCAGTTCGTTGTGAACCACTATCACACGAAGCCCGTTGTCCAGCGTAGTCATGGTCATCGGGCCAGGCGGGTTCTTCGCGCCGGCCGCCAGCACGGGAACGGCGATGAGTGCGAGAAGGATAACTGCATAATGGCGGCGCCTCATAGCTTCACTTCCTGGGTGTCGGTGTTTGAGCTTTTGGGGCGGAGGATGACCAGTGTATAAGCTTCCGGGTCCAGATATTTGCGGGCGACGTCCTGGACGTCCTGGGCCGTAACCGCGTTGACGTAGTCTATGTAGTCGATCGCAAATTCATAGGTATCAATGGCCTCATAAAAACCCATGGAGCCGATCTGGCCGGAATAGCTTTCATTGGTGAACGCATATTCCGTCCGAAGCAGCCGTTTTGCCCTGTCCAGCGCTTCCTCAGAAACCTTCTCGCTTCTGAGACGGGTGATCTCCTCGAGAATGATGTTGCGGACCGTGATTTCTCCGTCACCGTGAACGCCGGCGGTAAGCATCATGAGGCCGGGCTGGAACTGGGTGAGATAATGACATTCGATCACCGCGGGCACCTCTCTGTCCCGCAATGCCTCTTGAACCCGCCCGACGTGCTGTTGGCCCAGCAATGTATATATGATATCCATCGCGCAGATATCTTCCTTATCCGGCATTCCCGGGGCGTGCCATGCAAATCCCAGGGCCGTGATTTCAGAATCGCGCGTTTGAATATCTTTGCGTACCGTATCCTGCTCGATTTCCGGTGTCGGAGGCTGCCATGCAATCTCCCTGCTCTGTATGCCGTCGGTGAGTTCCTGCGTGCGGCCAATGAGCCAGTCGGGGTCAACCCGGCCGGCGACAATCAGCGACATGTTGTTGGGGACGTAAAACTCGTCATAAAAGTCTTTGAGCTTCTCGATGGTGAGCTGCTTGACCTGGTCGGAAGTCCCGCCGATGGGGCGCTGGTATGGGTGGTCTTCAAATGCCTGTTCCCAGAGTTTGACATCCAGATAGCCTCCGCCGCCCTTCGTCCGGTCGGCGATCTCACGCGCTATCACCGTTTTTTCTCGTTCGAGAGCCTGCTGTTGAAAATCAGCCTGCAAAACGGCCTGAAGCAGTTTGGGCAGAATTTCTTCGATGAAGCTCTCAGCCACGGTGACCTTCACGAGGGTGAAATCGCGCAGGGTTGAGGCGGTGATGCGTCCACCGATGCTCTCGACATACGGCGCCAGCTTATCTCCATTGTCAGTTTTCGCTTCGAAAAGGAGATGTTCGACCATGTGAGCCGCTCCGGCGCGGTCTGCCCCTTCGTGGATGGAGCCCGCCTTAATGTAAAGCCCCATCGAAACGACCGGCCATGTGCGTTCTTCCTGGACGATAACACGCAGTCCGTTGTCGAGAGTGTGGGTGCGGATAGTGTCGCTGCTGATGATAGGGGCGGCAAAGGTGGTAGTGCATAAGAGTGCGGCAAGAACACAAAGAAACAGCTTTCCTGGCTTCATTCGGTGTCTCCCGTGCGATACTCAGTGTTTGAGCGTAACTCGCGCTTCAAAACCTTCCCGATCGGCGACCGGGGAAGGGCTTCGGCAAAATTAACCCGGCGCGGCACCTTGTAGGCGGCGAGATGCTCCCGGCAGTGTTCGATAATGTCAATTTCCTGGATGTCGGCGGCTTCGACAGGCACGACGTATGCCGTCACTACCTCGCCACGCAGATGATGTGGTGCGCCCACGACAGCGGCTTCCACCACGTCCGGATGGCGGCAGATGGCCTGCTCGACTTCACGTGGATAGACGTTCATACCCCCGACGATGATCAGATCCTTTTTACGATCCACGATGTGCAAAAAGCCGTCTTCGTCCACGCGGCCTAAGTCTCCCGTCCGCAGCCAGCCGTTGACCACCGTCTCCGCCGTCTGCCCGGGAGCACGGTGGTAGCCGGCCATGACATTCTCCCCCCGAACGCAGATTTCACCAATTTCGCCGGGAGTCAGCCGGTTCATGGCGTCATCGAAAATCCCGACCTCCACACCCGGCAGCGGGGGGCCGACACTGCCCACCCTCTGCCTGCCCGGACGATTGCAGCTCACCACGGGTGACGCTTCGGTGGGCCCGTAGCCTTCAACAATATTAACGTCCCATCGGTTCCTGAACGCCTCCCAGGTTTCACGCCTTAGCGGGGCGCCGCCACTGACCGCAAAACGCAGAGAACTTAAATCATATTCCGTGTCAGACTTCACCTGTAGCATCATGGTGTACATCGTCGGCACACCGGCGATAATGGTCGCTCCGGCCCGGTCAATCGCCTCAAGTGTATGAAGGGGCGAAAAATTGGGAAGCAGAACGTTATGTGCCCCGACCAGTGCCGGAATGTGCATCGAAACCGTGGCGCCGAAGCAGTGAAAAAGAGGCAGCACCGTCACAAAACGATCTGTCTCAGTAAAAGGGATGGCCGCAGAGCATTGCCGGACATTCGCCAGTATGTTCTTGTGGGTTAGGACTGCACCCTTCGGCTGGCCCGTCGTGCCCCCTGTGTACACGAGCGCTGCGGGGGTATTCGGCGCGATGTCCGGGAGTGTTTGCAGCGGCTCACCACTGTTGAACTCTTCCCACGACAGAGTGCTGCTGTCCGCTGAAACTCCGCATACAACGATGTGCCTGACCGATGAGACCGCCCGGTGGAGGTTTTTGGCGAGCTCGGCAAACTCACCCACCGTGATAACGACGACGGGACGGGCGTCGCGAAGAATACGCACGATCTCTTCGCCCGCCAGCATCGGCGGCACCGGGACAACGGTTGCCCCGAGACTGACCGTTGCCATGTACGCCAGGATAAACTCCGGACGGTTGGGGAGGATGAGCGCCACCCGGTCAGCCGTATCAACGTGCAGACCACAAAGGCCGCCGGCAACCCGACTGATGCCTTCAGCGAGTTGGCCGTAGGTCCAGGTCCTGTCAGCATACGTCAGGGCCGGGTTTCGGGGACTACGCTCGGAGACAGCGGCTACAGCTTCAGCCAGGTTGTTCTTACCATGCGGCTGCATTGGCATCGCTCACAGACGCGGGGCCGGCTGTCGAAAAGGCGCTGGTAAAAAGCAAAAAAAGACGGGTGACGACGCTGGAGTCTCTCTGGAAACTCCTGGCCTCTCAGCAGATCTTCTCAAGCTTATCACGCGCACACCTTTGAATCAAGAAACGGGTGGGTGTGAGGCCGGCCAGGATGCAGAGGTTGTAGCCCCATCAATTGGCGATCTCAGCACTTGAGACATCGTGCGTCGAGCAGCGACCGCCAGGGGCCCTTCGGAGCGGCGCCGGCGAAACCGGGATGAGCACCGAATTTTCGATTCTTCCGCTTGAATTGACCGACGTGCGACAGTGTGTTATACTTTCTTGTGCGTCGGGGCGTGGCGCAGTTTGGCTAGCGCGTACGGTTCGGGTCCGTAAGGTCGCCGGTTCAAATCCGGCCGCCCCGACCA
>JBKHJK010000595.1:0-2627 GCA_046538215.1 Armatimonadota bacterium | reverse complement strand
GCTTTGGGTTCATCGCTGGCGTGGATGAGGCGGGATGCGGTGCGCTGGCTGGCCCCGTCGTCGCCGCAGCAGTCATTCTCCCTGTTGATTTTCACATCAAGCATCTGACCGACTCCAAACGCCTGCCTGCCGATTATCGTTCACGTCTGCTGGAAGAGGTGCAGGCTGCTGCGGTCTCGTCTGCCTTCGCGATGTGCCCTCATCACATGATTGACCGGATCAATATCTATCGAGCCCGTCTTCTGGCCATGCAGCGAGCGCTGAATGCTCTATCACCGGCCCCCGATATCGCCCTCATAGATGGTCACGTGACCCCGCCCGGTGATATTCCTGCACGCGCCGTCGTCAACGGGGATCGCAGGTGCCGTATCATCGCAGCAGCCTCAATCATCGCCAAAGTCACCAGAGACCGGATTATGGAGCGCATTGACGGGATATATCCGGAATACGGCTTTGGTCATCACAAGGGCTATGCGACCGCTGAGCACACGGAGGCAATTTCAACATTTGGCGCCAGTCCCGTGCACAGGCTCAGTTTCGCTCAGCTCGTCAAACAGCAGCAATCCAGCTTTGATTTCTTTGACGATGAATGTTCGAGTGTCCCAGATGCATAGCGGGTATATATGGCGTATAGGTTGATTGTGGCAGACGGGAGCGAGCCATGGAACAACGATCACAAAAGCTGCTCACAGCGCCCCGGAAGGCATTCACCCTCATTGAGCTTCTGGTGGTCATCGCGATTATTGCGATTCTGGCAGCGCTGTTGTTTCCGGTTTTTTCGAAGGCCCGCGCGAAGGCCCGCTCTGCTCGCTGTGTCTCCAACCTCAAGCAGATAGGCACCGCTCTGTTTATGTACGTTGATGATTACGACGGCCGCTTCCCCTGGGCCGTTGATTGCGCCGATACCTATGCCCCACAGATATGGGACCCGTTCCCCGAATTTCAGGCCCACATACCGTACATGCCCCGCCACAAAGATGTTTTGGACCCATATATCAAAAATGCCGAAGTGTGGCACTGTCCGGCTGATACCGGGTATTCGACCCTCGAAGACTCCGGTCAGCCACTCGACGGCCAGCCCACCGCGTTTGAGGCCTTCGGCAACAGCTACATGTACCAGACCATCATCACCTTTTACGGAGGACTGGCCTCACGATTGAGGGATCCTGTCAACACCAACATCTTCTTCGACGGACACGGAAGCTGGCACGGCGGCAAAGGGTACGCTGAAAAACGCTGGAATGTGCTGTACGGTGACGGCCACGTCAAGAGTGCAGGCCGCGAGCAGTACGAGCAGGGCTGGACGAACACCCCGTATTGACCCGTTCCCGCCCATCGCGAAGCAGGAGCATACGTCAGTTGCTCAGCACATCAAAATCCCGGTGACGGAGACGATTTCTGTGAACATCAGCAGATGCGTTGTTTTCTCCCTGCTTTTTCTCTCGCTCGTTGCTGCTGCCGACTGCGCGGAGCTCTACAGCGCTTACTACACGCCCGATGCCATTGGCTATGCCGGGCGTGTCAACCTCTACATTCGAAACGCCACGGACAGCGCGGTGACCATCGAATCGATTGCGCTTGATGGTCACTCTATCGGCCCCGTACGGACGACTGATGAGACGTTCCTCGAGCCGAATGTGCGTGACAGCTACATCGAGGTAAACAACGAGTCCATCGCCTGGTACCGCGCCTATCCCAACCCCCTGCCCGCAGGCGGCATTGCTGAGATTCTGCTGCGCCTTACGCCTGAAGCTCCCCAGGGGCCGTGGGATGTCGCGGTAGCCCTGTCCGACGGCTCAGCAGTTCAGGCGACGATCACAGCGGATGAACCACTTGCCTGGTGGGAGTACATGGGCATCGCCCCGGACCTCCAAACCCTCCACCTGTATGCCCGGCAAAACGTTTTTTCATCACAGTTCTTAGAAGCGATAAAGGTTGACGGCGAGCGTGTGGATGCTCATTTCAACAGGCTGCCCCACGGCTACAGGTATGCGAAAGTGACGCTCGACGAACCATGGGCCAAAGGTTCATTCCACACGGTGTCATTTTTCCACAATGACACGGTGGCGGTGATGATCCGGGCTCTGCCGACCCACCCACCCATCGCTGTCATGGGCAATCTCCACCCCTCTGAAGCACAGCAGTATGCGGGGCACCTCTTCGACGCGCACATCGCCTTCACACCGGCTAAAGCCGCCATATATGACCGTCTCGATGAATATGGGCTTGTTGGCGCCTATATTTACCGCAAGTACCTGAAACCGGAGGCAGAGAAGAAAAAAGAGCCGGTGTACTACGACGATCCCGAAGCGGTCGAACATGCCAGAGGTCGTGCCTCGCTGTGGGCTTATTTCCTCGAGGACGAGCCGGACGGACGCTATCACCGCACCGATCTTTCCCGCTGGTCCATCACGCGGGATGTGCAGCGCGCGAACCAGTTTTGTCGCATTTTTGATCCCGACACACCGACATACCTGCAGATTGACCATGGTGGATACCCCAAGAATCTCTACATATACAGCCAGATTCCCGATTACGTGTGCACTCACGCCTATCCCCTGGGTGGTGACATCATCGGCCGGACACTCGATCACTGCCGGCACATGCAGGCGGCGGCTGCCCCGAAA
>JBKHJK010000594.1:0-2629 GCA_046538215.1 Armatimonadota bacterium | reverse complement strand
GGGCTTTGGACAAAAGCTGGTAGCTCTGCGCACGGACGGTGGGCTCTCCCCGTCGAGTACGAAAGGCGCTTCCTCCGACGCCGATGATGTCGCCGATGTTGAGGTTTCGGAACCTTTCGAGCTGCTCGTCGCCCAGCTCATCCTGTCGCGCCCAGAGCTGGATCCGGCCCCACCCGTCCTGCAGGTCGGCCCAGATCGATTTGCCCTGATCCCGGACGGCCATCAGCCGGCCGGCAACGCGGCATTCAAACCCGGTCTCATTCCAGTCCACCTCTTCTGGTCCGCCGGCTTCCTCTTCAATGTTCTCGATCCGCTCAACGGCCTGGACGGAGGTGTGGGTGCGGTCGAAGGAATGAATGGCAAAGGGGTTTGCGCCGGCCTCTTTGAGCCGGTCGAGATGACTGCGTCGCTGCTGGAACTGGTCTTCCTGCTCGGACATCGTATCTATCACCAATCCTGAAAAGCGGTCTTTTCTATCAAAACGTCAGTCATCTACGCCGTGTATCCGGAGATGGCTTCACCGGCGAGCCGGCGGACCCGCGCGATGGTCTCGTCGGTCACTGCCCTTTCGAACGACCGCAGGCCCGACAGCCTGAAGCGGTGTTTGTCGGCCAGTCGCCTGATTTCCAGCACGCGCTCGACCTGCAGCTCGCGCCCGAGGGTGTAGTCATCGGTCCAGTCTTCCAGCGCCAGGATCATGGTCTCGGCCATGCAGGCGTAGGCGGTCTGGGGCGGGAAGCCGAAGTCCAAATGAAAATCAACATTCCCCGGCACGGCCACCACTCCGCCCTCGATGACCAGCACGTCGGCCCGCTTTTGCGCGACCTCTTTCGATACATCCCGCGGGCGGGCGACATCGCATACGACCGCTCCCGGCAGCAGATCGCCCGCAGGGACGATCGCTTCCAGTGCGGAGGTGACAGTCAGCACCAGGGGCGCCTTCTGCAGGGCCGAGGGGATATCGGTACTGGTCTCGATTTCGGCGCTGCCCTCGATTTCGTCGGCGATGCGCTCCAGGGCGTCTTCTCTGCGCCCTACCATGATGATCCGGGCCACCTCATCGGCCAGAAGCATGGCACACACCCGCCCGATGGAGCCGGTCGCGCCCAGCACAGCCACGGTGGATTCTGTGGCGTTATGCCCTGTCAGCTCCGCCGCCCGCAGCAGCCCCTCCACCGCCGTCGCCACCGTGTAGCTGTTGCCGGTGGTGACACCGATATCCACGTTTTTGGCGAGAGTGATCCCGGCATCTCCGACCACGGCCGTATATGCGCCCAGGCCGATAATGTCCGCGCCCTTTTCCTCAGCTTTCCTGCAGCAGTCAATGAGGTGTGGAAGGATCTTCTTCGGGTCGCCGTGCAGAAGCTGGCGGGCGGTGCGCATGCAGCCGATGAACCATCCGGAGGTTTGAGCGCCTGTGGGTGATTCAATGCCCGTTATTTCGCTCACGGTCCGGGGAGGCACCAGCGGCAGCAGCGCTTCGACCCACGCGTCCGGCAGATACCGGGCAACTGTGTATTTTCGTGTAATGTCTGTAATATCAAGCGGATGGAGGATGAAGGCAAACTTGCTCAATTGGAATCATTCGCTCGCACCCCCCGGGCGCACGGTTCAGCAGGGGTACGAACACTCCTTCCATGACATTTGTTACGAAACCCGCCGGTCGGTCATGGGCGTGGTTGTCGCCTGAAGCCTGATGTTGCGTTTTACAGGCTGTGGCCGGGCACTCACCGCAGGCTGTTGACGTATGCTGTAACCGTCTGCCGCAACTGCTGCAGCGAATGCACCGATTGCACTTCTCGCCGCAGATGAGTTGCGTTGGGCAGGCCGTGAGAATAGTAGGCCATGTGCCCCCGAATCCGGTGGATGGCGGTTCTTTCACCAAGCTCCAGCGCCAGCATCTGCCCGTGCAGCAGCACAATCGCCATCACGCCGCCGATGGAGGGGTCGTCCGGGATTGCCCGCCCGGTCAATGCCGCTTCGGTCTGCCGAAAGATCCAGGGCTTGCTCAAAGCACCCCGGGCGAACATTACCCCTGCACAACCGGTTTGCGCCATCATCTCAACAGCCTGCTGCGGCTCGTGCAGATCACCGTTGCCGATGACGGGCACATCCACCGCCTCGACCATCCGGCTGATATGGTTCCAGTCCGCCTCCCCGCCCATCATCTGGTCGGCGGTGCGTGCGTGGAGGGCAACCGCCGCCACACCTGCGTGCACCATGCGTGCGGCGAGGTCGAGGTATGAATGGTCTCCCTCCGTCATTCCCGCCCGCATTTTCACGGTCACAGGCACCGAGGCCGCGTCCACCAGGGCGGCAGCACAATCCACGCCCCGGTCGGGGTCTGCCATGAGCTGTACTCCGGCGCCCGATTTGCGCACCTTCGGCACCGAACATCCCATGTTCAGGTCAATGATATCGGCGCCTGCGGCCTCCAGCTCGGCCACACTATTATACAGTAACTCAGGGGTATCACCAAACACCTGCAGGGCCACAGGATGCTCGTATTTGGACGTCTGCATGATCTGCTCGGTTTTCTCGCTGCCGTAATGGAGCGCCCTGGCGGAGACCATTTCACTCATCACCAAACCGGCACCACCGCGGCGGCATATCACGCGGAACGGGAGGT
>JBKHJK010000593.1:0-2634 GCA_046538215.1 Armatimonadota bacterium | reverse complement strand
GATGAGACCCACACACGCTACACAAATTCTTCGCAGCAGCATCATCATCCCCACAGAACAGCCGGTGTTTGAAGAGCATAGTGTCGGGCTACGTTGGCTGCTTCGTCAAATCGTCAACTTCATCAAATGTTGGCAGGCACTCCATCTGTGCCGACCGGCTGATGCGCAGTGCGGCGGCGTCTGCGGCAAAGCGCCCCATCGCCTCCGGTGGGCGCCCGTCGAGATAAGCGGCAAGGAAGCCAGCGTGGAAGGTATCGCCGGCGCCAATATCGTATTCGACTTTTACCCGTCGTGGCGCGATTTTATGCATTATAGCGTCTGAATATACGTAAGCGCCACTGTCGCCGTCGGTTATCGCGACGATTTTTGGGCCCAGTGACGCAACGAACTCCGCCGCCTCCTCCACGGTATCCCGGGGCGTGAACAGCATTGCCTCCTCGCGGTTCATCAGGACGATATCGGCACTCGCAAAGGCTGTGTGCTGCACCCTTATCTGCTTTTCGACATCCACACTCCACGAGCTGGGACGGTAATTTGCGGCATACGCGACCTCCAGCCCTGTCTCACGGGCATTGCGTGCCGCTGCAAGCGCCATGCCTCTGAGTGGCTGCTGCCGGATTGCCGCCTCCGTGAAATCGAATATCCGGCCCCGGCCGATGGTCTCGGTGCTGAGCCCGGAAGCGTCCAGCTCCCCCATGGGGTCACAGGCGCCTTCAAACCGATAAAAGTAAAAGGTTTTTTCTCCTTTTTGGTCCATCCAGCAAAACGAAACCGGCGTGAGCTGCCCTTTAACAGCCCCGGCAAACCCCTCGGTGCGCACGCCAAACTCCCGCAGCTTCGCCAGCAGCCACTGCCCGAGCTCGTCATCGCCAACCCGGGTGATAAATCCGGTCGCAACCCCGAGGCGGCCCAGGGCTGCAGCGAAATTTGAGGCAGACCCCGACGGCAGCGCCCGGTACTGTGAGGTCTCTGTGAGCTGTCGGCCCGTCGCCACCGGCGTCATTTCCACCAGGCACGAGCCAACGACGACAACATCCACATCGCTGTTCACTTGATTTCCAGCCTTTGACACGAGGATGATCAACTTTCCTCGACTCAATTCTGCGCACTCGCGCAATTTCCCTGCTCGCCCCAAATGCAGGATGTGTCAAACGCAGCGCGAAGTGAGGTCAAAAAGGGGCAGGGATAAACATGCATCGGTGGTTGATTGTGGTCGCACCGCTGGTATTGCTGGCGGCGGTGTGCGGCGCCCAGGACCTGTCGGACAATCTGCTGGTCAACCCGGATTTCGATACCGGCCTCGAAGGATGGAGCGCCTCACGAGAGGGAGAGCCGGAATGGAGTGCAAAGGAGGGAAGTCCGCAGCCGGGCTCTCTCACGCTCAGTGGCCAGAGACAGCTTGAGGGCGCCATTCAGGAGGTAACCCTCGACGACCCCGCAAACTTCCTGTATTTTTCCGGGATGTGCCGCTGCGAACGGGTTGATGGTGATAAGCCGCTGGTAGGGCTGGACCTGGGGATTGTGCTTGATAATGACGAGATAGTGTGGTTTGTCCCCCCTTCGGCAGAGCTCAGCAAAGGCTCTGAGGACTGGCAGCAACTCTCCGGGCGGTACATTGCCGACGAGGGCCGGACGATAAAGCAGGTCCGGTTTTTTTGCCTCAATTACCGCAACGGCACGCCCGCCAGCTTCGACACTCTTTCCCTGCAGGCGGCACAGGTGAAGACCACCGCCGCACGCGTTACCATCCTGACGCCGGGTACGCCGGAAGGAATGCAGCGGCAGGAGCTGCTGGCTGAGGCCGCCGGGTCCGTGTGTGAGGAGGTTGCTGTCTCACCCCGCGTGCCGAACGCTGATGACGCCGAAGTGCTCATCCTTCCCGAATGGCAGGACAGTGATCGCCTCCTCGAGGATGTCAAAACGTTCGCCTATTGCGGGGGCAAAGTCCTGTGCGGCTGGCTCCCCGACAGGGGAACCGGCCTGGCGCTGTGGTACTGGCTCTTTGAGGGTGTCGGGGACACAATGAGCATGGGCAGGCAGAATACGGCGGCCGGCTGGCCGGAAGAATACTCACCATCAACCGAAGAGATCGCCGGGGCGGTTGAGGCGCTGCTGGCGGCAGAATGGTCGTGGCCCGATGCACCCGAAATCGAGCAATCCTGGCCGGACGCGCCGCAGGTGTCATTTGACGAGCACGGGGTGCGGGTCGGGGGAGAATACCGCCTCCTGTTTGCGGCGGGGGCCTATAGAGTGACCGAAGACGCGGATTCTGGCAGTGATATGCGCCACTTTGCCGATCTGGGAATGAACGCCACTGTGCTGTACCTGCACGAGAGTGAACCGCTGGAGCGACTGCTGGCGGCCCTCGACGCGGCCCATGACCAGGGCATCGTCTGCCTGCTGTATCTCCAGGGCGGGCGGGGGACCCATCACCCCGGGCGTCCGTGGCGGGCGGAATGGATCGCAAAATTCTCCCCGGCAGCGCAGCATCCGGCATTTCTCGGCTGGCTTACCGGTGATGACACGCACTCGCGGCACCGCGACATGATGCTCCGAACCCATGAAATCATCCGCCATTACGATACCCGCGGGCTGGTGACGATGACGCTGCTGGATCTGCGGAGGCCTCAAGAC
>JBKHJK010000592.1:0-2643 GCA_046538215.1 Armatimonadota bacterium | reverse complement strand
CCGGCGGCGTAAGGAAAATGCATCCAGCCGACCAACACGTCTCCAGGGAAGTTCGATGTGAACCGGCAGGCATCCAGACAACCATCATCAATCAGGCTCGATTCCAACCATCTCTTTATACCCGCCATCTGCGTGATGGTGATCCTGTTTGTCATCATAAACTCCCCCTGGCCAATGCTGGGGGGTGATGAGGCGGCGTGGCTGACATCGGTGCTGAAGGTGTTGGACGGGAAGTTCATGGGCCGGGAGGCGATCCTGGCCAAGGGCCCGTATTTACTGCTGTGGCATCTGGTGGTATACGCTGCGGCCGGCCCGAGTCTTTTGGCGCTCAAGGCCGTCGGCCTGGTCTGGAAGATGATCACAGGATTGGTCATCTGCCTGCTGGCATTTCGGACAGCCGGGCGAGAGGGTGTGGTGGCGACAGGAGTTTTGTATATCGGAGCATCCGCCGATCCAGCGCTGCGTACGAGTGTCTACGCCGAGACGATCTTCGCACTACCCCTGGCCGCCGCAGTAGCTTTGATCGTCTTCAGCCACGGGGGCCGGAATCTGCCATACCTTGCGGTGGCCGGATTCCTGGCGGGGTTTGCCGTGCTGGTCAAGCAAACCGCACTCATTACGTTCCTCGCCCTGATCGCCGCCATCGCACTCATCGGCCTACACCAAGACCGGCGGCGGGCACTCGCTGCGTCAGGTTCGTATCTGCTCGGAGCGGTGGTGTCAGCACTTCCATGGGCGGCATACCTATATATATACCGCGCGGGCGAGGGCGCCAGTGCCGATATGATCACGGGCGCCGCCGGCTATCTGGCGCAAATGGACGCAGGCCAGACCGTGGCGAATCTGCAGTGGGCGGCGGTGCATGTCCTGCCACGTTTCAGTATCCTCATTATCGCCTCAGTGGCCGGGCTCGGCTTGCTGTATCGGGCGGTGGGGCGTAAGAGTGGGGCGGAGGCGAGGGGTTCGGCGGATCCGCATCTGTGGCGGGCGTCCGCCCTGGTCATGGGGCTGTGGTATATCTCCTCGGTTCTCATCTACGCTGCTACCCTACGGTTCGCAGCCCATTATCTAAACCAGTTCGCAGCTCCGGCCGCACTGATCGGAGGAATATGGATCGGCCGGGCGATGACCCGGGGTGATCTGACTACCAGAGAGGGGCATTTGAATCTCCCCGTCCTCATCGGGATAACACAATTGGTTGTAATCCTCGTTTTACTCCCCTCCAATGTTCAGCGATGGCAGCGAGCGGTTGAGGTGTCGGCGGACGGCTCGACGATAAGAAAGGCCGGAGAGTATCTCAAAAGACACAGCACTCCCTCCGACACCGTTTTTGTATGGGGAGACGTTCAGGAGGTTTTGTACTGGGCCGAGCGGCAGCTTTCGGCCCACAACCCCTGGATGACGCTTCATGTGCTGGGATTCAGCCACATCGGACCGCTGGAAGCATACCGCGTGAGCGAAAAGATTGACTGGAATCGGTTTTCCGACCATCTCCAAAACGAACGGCCCGACTGGGTGGTTGTCGCTCCGTTGGTGCAAACTCTGGTGGGGGAAAGCAGCCGGAAGTGGGGCACCGGTGACCTCCCCGGGCTGCGCGAACTGCTCGAAAAAAGTTACACGCTCGAGGATGTGGTCGGCGGCTATGAAATGTGGCGGCGCATAAAGCCCAGCGACGATAAGATTCCCCGGAGTTCTGAAATACAGATTGTCTCAGCCCCGCCCTGGCCGCCGGTCATCGGGGATAGCAAATCAAAAGTACCAACTATCCGACAGCAAAGATACGGAGGCAGTACACATGACAGCGCCACCTTCGATTGAAAAACTGGGGACAGTTGAATGTGATCTGGTCGAAGCCACACCAGTGGTGTGGGAGGGACGGCTGCTGCGGTTCGAGTACGTCCGGTCAAAATACTACGAACCGAACCTGGGCCAGCCCCCCTATTTTCGGTTTGTGGATTGGAACAATGCGGAGGTGGTTAGTTCCAGATTCGCCGAAGGCTATGTTCTCGGATGCGCTTACACCGAAGGTGAGCGGATGTGGGCCTTCGGCTCAAACGCCTGGGGTGGGGAGGAGGTCGGGGTTTTGTGGTCCGACGACCTGCAGACATGGAACAGCCAGACGGCTCTTAATCTGCCCGCATGGGGCATCTACAACACCAGCGTCTGCCGCGGGCCCGAGGGCTACACAATGGCCTTTGAGGTGGGAGAGCCCGAAGAGTTGGTCGGCCAGCGCTTCACCATCTTCTTCGCCCGCTCTGATGATCTACGCACCTGGGAGGTCCTCGGAGAGGAGCACAATCATACGAGGGCAAGATACGCCGCCTGCCCGGCTTTGCGATATGTAAACGGCATGTACTACATGGTCTATCTGGAGGCCATAACGCACATGGATCCGACAAACTGGCAGTTGTATATCGCCCGGTCCGCGGATCTGATTGACTGGGAGCTTTCGGATCACAACCCTGTTATGGCCGCCTCGGAGGATGATCGGAAGGTGGCAAATCCGGACCTTGATGAACAATGCCGCCAGCGGATTGTGTCGGCGGTGAATATCAACAACTCCGACTTCGATATGTGCGAATATGAGGCAAAGACATACATCAACTATTCGTGGGGCAACCAGCACGGCGTAGAGCATCTGGC
>JBKHJK010000591.1:0-2643 GCA_046538215.1 Armatimonadota bacterium | reverse complement strand
TGTCAAAGGTTCGCTGCCACGGCACCCGCTGGTACTTTCCGCCTCTTTGTGCCAGGTCATCATAATACACCCGGCTCCACGGAATCTTTGTCATTCCTGTGTGGTCAACAGGCTTGATCGAGTCGACGGGCATCTCGGCGTCAGAGTAGCGCCCTCCGAGGTATTCGGCAATCCACCGCGCACAACCGTCGCCGTAATGCCGCACGGCGAGCTGGCAGATAAACTGCGAATGACTGCTGAAGCCGGTCAGATTGGCTCCGACATCCCCGTACCCCGACGCATTGCCCATGTTGTCGGCGGCAGCCAACATCAGGTCGGTTATCAGCCGGACGTTGCCGTTATGGAATACGTCGAAGTCTGGCCGCCAGGTGGCGTATTTGAGCATGTGTTTGATGGTCCACCACTGGTAGCCGTTGGCATCACAGCCGGGTTTGAACGACTGCTCCTGGGCGTTGAAGGCGATGTCAGCCGAAGAAACCCAATTTTGGGCGTTCGAGCGGGCCTCTTCGTCCATCTCACACCGACGCTGCAGGTACATTCCCAGCCGCATGAAGCCGAGGGTCCCGTTGCTGGGATGGTTGGTGATAGGCCGCAGGCGCTCAACTCGCTGTGCCAGGCCTGGCGACGACCAGTACCGGCTCTCCCAGAGAGTTCCGAGGCCATAGAAGAATGAGGCGATCTCGTTGCGCTCCTGTCGCGAAAACGAAGGGTCCACCTCCATGCGCTCCCAGGCGATGACGAAATCCTTGAGGCTGAACTCCACCCTCCGGGCTTCATAAACACGGTCGCCGAGCTTCTTCAGTTCCTCGATGGCCATTCGGAAGCGCCGAAGCTCATTCTCTCCTCCTGTCTCGTAATAGCGTGCACCGGCATTGATGGCCTGCCCGATTATGTCTGCGGGAAACTGCTTAATCGGCTGATCCACATAGGTGATCTTCTGGCGGTATTCGTCCCAGTCGTAGCTGCGTTGCGAGTACAATGTGGAGCCGTCAGTGTCCACTCCGGCTTCAAATCTCCACGCCCACGGCAGTGTGACAGTTTCACCCTCTGCGGTCAGGGCACTCTGGAATTGGTCGGCTGCCTTCTGCAGCCCGGCATCATCAGACGCGCCGACGATGACCGCGTTGTTCCCGGCGGTCCAGGGGTCGCAGACGGTGCGGATGATCCAGCCCCCCGAACCCGGGTAATCAGCGTCACACAGCGCCAGCTCGCGAATATACAGCCGGAAGATCGCGCGGTTGTTGTGGGCGTTTCCCACCAGCACCAGGTGCCGGTTCTGCAGCTCTGGAGCCACGTCCTCATCCAGGCCCAGAACGCTTTGTTCATCAATGATTTCGGTGTCATGGCCAATTGCAGCTGCAACTTCTCGGGCAACTCCGGCGATCTCAGGATCACTGACTCGGGCTACGACGGCCGTGTGATTTGTGCCGTCCTCGACGAATACCGTATCCCGCTGAGGTGGTCGGACGCGGACCTCATCGGCTACCACAGATGCAGCGGTGGACAGGATAAGCACGACAATCCAAACGGCACCCATGGCGACAACTGTGCCCCCATCAGGTTTACTTGAAACCATCTCAAACACGTAGGATCCCTCCAGGAAAATGGACAACACAGCCAACACACTCACACCTCAGTCGCAATACCAGCCTTCGACGACGGCGACATCTTTCACCTCAAGGGACATAGCGCCGTATGCCTTGAGAATGATCCGGGCCGTAGTGTGTTCGTGGTCGGAGCGGAAGGTCAGCACCTGCAGTTCCCAGTCGTTGCTTTGCGGCCAGCGGGCGCGGATAGATTCTGTATCCACCAGTCCGGATGGCTCGCCAGGAATCTGCCATTTCATCCCGGCCGAGACCAGAGACGGTCCTGTGGCGCGATACGTAACCCCGAGTGTATAGCGCGTATCGGGCTTGAGCTCAATCGCTTTGGAGTGCTTCGAATAGTAGTTGGTTTGCGTCAGACCGGAGGCATCCACAGCAACGGGCAACTCGAGGGTCTCGCCGGCGATGTTGTGCTCCTGTTTGATCCTCTGAAAATCCTCGATGGTTCCGTCCTTTTGTCCGGGACCGGCATACGCGCATGTCGCCACAAACAGCATCATTAACACTGCACCCGTCAGACACTGTGCGGGGATACTCATGAATCGGGCCTCCATTTGCAGACGTGTCGTAATCTTAACCATACAATAGATTCTTTCTGACAAAAGGGCCGGGCAGATATCAGGCGGAAACGGCTCGGTAAAAACGACGTTCTGCGTCGGCGGGGTATTGACCTCCGCCCGGGGCCGGAATACGCCTCAGCCTGACGCCCCTTCGTTCAAACAAATGCATGGAGCCGAAAGAATTCGTCCATAGTCAGGCGTCGGCCGACACAATGGGGCTACCTCAGCTCAGTCCTTATCGGTGTCGAAGATTTCCGCGTCTGTAAACTGGCCGTGGGCTTTGGCGTGTCCATCGCAGTAACCCACATTCATCATGCCGTTGTGGCCATACCACATGAGACCGTTAACATTGTCGTCTCCCATCGGCACCGGGTTGCCATTGTCGTCAAAGCCGATGTGCCAGGGATGTGAGGCCAGGCCATAGTAGTCGAATTCGACAAAGAGAGCGGTTTCGGCGGGTTTTTCGACTTCAGCCATGC
>JBKHJK010000590.1:0-2650 GCA_046538215.1 Armatimonadota bacterium | reverse complement strand
GAGCAGGCCGACGCAGAGGTGATGATAACGCTGTGGGGCCGGTGGATGGTGGCCGAGCCGATGGATGGTGTGAGAGCCCGCCGCGGGGAAGACAGCACCGTCATCACCGTGCCAGTTGGTGACGGCAGGACCACCCGGTTGACACTGGCGGCTCGTTGAACGAGATCTTCACTGCCCCGTGGACTGCTGACAGTGCCCGCGGCTTCGTGGAGAGCGGTTGACCGACCGGCGTGGCTTCAGGTATGGACCCGAAAAGGCAGGCCGGTACCGGAGCATCAGCCGAGATGCACCAGCAAGCGCCAGGTCCGTGTGCGCTTACTGCACAGCGTCACCTTCAGATGCCTCCCTCGGAACCGTCAATCTCCAGCTTCAAAAAGGCCCGGAACTCGCCGTTTTCCCGGTAGTCCATGGTGCGTTCGAAGGTATGCTTGAGAACCACTTTATCATCAATAACCTCCAGGGGGATCCAGAAGCGGTCCACATCCGGTTTGGACAGGTCGGTTGCGCGGGTGACAAACCATTCGCCGCCGGGCACCTTCGTCTCCATGACGTCCACCGCCGGCACGATCTGATACGGCGACCAGAGCACCGAGACAAAGCCAAATGGGAGGCGCTCCCTGTCGTACTCCGTTGCCGTAACCCAGCACTCGATACCGTCCGGCTTGCCCTCGCCCTCCAGTGACAGGTAGAAGTCCCTGATGTCAGGCCACGGAGGTCTGGGAATGCACAGGCCGACACCGGTGACGCCGGGAATATCCATGGCGGTCCTTTCTGGATAGAATTCGCCGGTGCGCCAGCCAAAGTTGCCCCATATCTGGCCCTTCAGACGGACGATATCGGTTTCCGACTGGCGTTTCTGGAAAAAGAGCTGGATCTTTCCCTCCCAGTCATATCTTGTGACCATGTACACCATGTTCTTGGCGTAATACTCGATTTCCAGTTTGCCATACGTATCGGCCTCGTACATGCGGCAGTTCGGCGCAACTTTTTGGGCTACCCAGTCAATCAGCCAGTTCAAGCCACCACTGAGTGCCTCCTGGGCCCAGTTGCCCAGATTGCCCTCAGGGTCCATCAGCTCCTTGATACGCTTGTCGGCCGCTTCACAGTCTTTAAGGGCGGCGCGGGCTTCGCGCACCTGCGCATCCGTCAGGCCGAGGACCTCTCCGGCGGTTTCAGCGGCGAGCTTGTCGCGCGTGCTGATGATCGCTCCGGTGAACTGGCCGCTCACCCATCCCTTGATCGCCGCCGTGCCACCGAAGATGATCATTACCATGTCCTTGAGAATCTTGAGCCCCTCTTTCTGGGCGTGCCACGTGCGGCACCATTCACGGGCATTGTTGGCTTGCTCGTGGGTGTATCGAAGCTTTGCGGAGGTCGAACGGATCTCGTTCAGAGGGCCCTGGACGGTGGTCGCAAGGCTCCCCATTGCCTCCGTCATCTCGGGGAAGCCCTGCAGAGCATCCATCGCCGAGGACAGCTCATCGAAGGTGTCGGCAACCTCCTGCAGGCCGCTGTCGACGGAGCTGAGGGTATTTTGGACCTCGGTGACCTGCTGGCGCGCGGCGTCGCGGTCGGGGAGTTCCGTAAAGCGGTCTATCTGGTCCCCGGTCACCTGTATGAAATCCGCCATCTGGTCGGTGCCCTCGGTGAAGCCCCGGATACTGACCGCCGCCACGGCAGTGGGCTGGTACACCTCAAATTCCACGATGGCCGTTTCATTGGTGACAGTCGTCAGGGGCACCGTGGCCTCCGCCGTCCACTCACCGGCACTGAGCAGCGGGCCGAAGGTCACCTCGAAGGTGGCGTCATCAGTCAGCTCTGTCGTCTTTTCCTCCGTCTGGCCGTCCGGGCGGGTGAGAACAACGGGTACCGTGCGGTCATCCTGGTATGGTCCGGACGACCCGCTGACCGTTACCTGCCCACCGACAAACGGCATCTCAGGGGTGACGCTCATGGTCACAGAGTTGCCCTGGAATGAGGCTCCAAACACGGCCCCCACAGTCACAGCGACGATTGCGGCTACAATCACCATTCTACTCATCCAGCCCACCCTCTCCGCCGATTTTACGGTGCTCGCGCCGCTGGCTGAACCCCTGCCACTGCATCAGCCTCCTGCGTGCATTGGTATGCTGAATACATTAGTCCCGCCGGGTGCGCACGTCAAGAGGCTTCATTCCGTCGTACTGGCCGCAGGTTGATAAACGACTGTGCCGAGCCTGTCCAGTGCAGGGGCCGCTTGCGAATAGTGGGAGTTTGTGCAGCGTGGTGCAAATCAACCCTATGCGCTTTCATTCATGAGAACATGAAAGAGGTCAGATGCAGCGTGGGCGTCGAAGAATACGCCAACACAGACAATGCGCTCACAGGAGTGACCGACGATGGCCGATCGGCTCAATACCCGCATGCTGTTTTGCGACTGGCACATGCCCAACTTTCTGCCCGAAGTGACGATTGACTTTGACGAATATTTCAAGCAGGTTGAGCGTACGGGCGCCGAGGCACTCATCTTTCAGGTAAAGACCGCCCATGGTGGCAGCTTTGCGCCGACCGAAATTGGAATTACCAACCCGGCCATGGATGGAGATATCTTCGGAGAGATCGTGCGGCGTACGAAGGCGCTGGGACTGGAGATGATCGCCTACTACAACAT
>JBKHJK010000019.1:0-12410 GCA_046538215.1 Armatimonadota bacterium | reverse complement strand
GGACAAGTGCTACGGTGGGGACGTCACCCGGAAGAGAAAACTGCTGGAGCGCCAGAAAGAAGGCAAAAAGCGCATGAAGCAGATCGGCAGCGTCGAAGTGCCCCAGGAGGCGTTCATGGCCGTACTGGAGATGGACTAGACCGTGCATATCGGCCTGTATGTGCACATCCCCTTTTGCATCAGCAAATGCCGTTATTGTGATTTCAATTCCCGGGTCGCCCCCGACAGGATTCGTCAAACATATCTTCAGGCTCTTAAAATCGAACTCCAGAAACGTTTGACGACCCTCCCCATCACAGCGATCCCCACCGTCTTTTTCGGTGGTGGTACTCCCACGATCTACCCGGTCGCACAGCTTGCCCGACTTGTGGATCTCATCAAAAAGCTTGCCCCCGTCGCTGACGACGCCGAAATATCCATCGAGTCGAATCCCGATACCATTGACCGCGAGAAGCTTCGCAACCTGCGCGATGCTGGCTTCAACCGTCTCAGCATCGGCGTGCAGTCGCTGAATGACGCGGAACTGAAGCTGCTGGGGCGCACGCACACTGCCGACGGCGCCAGAGAGGCCGTGAGGATTGCCCGCGAGACTTTCGACAACCTCTCCATTGATCTCATCTCCGGCCTGCCCGGGCAGTCGGTTGCACAATGGGAGCAAACGCTGCAGGAGGCGGTCACTCTCTCACCGGATCACATTTCGGCCTACGGGCTGATGCTTGAAGAGGGCACACCACTGCATGAAATGGTTCACGACGGTGAGCTTCCGCCCATTGATGACGACGTGGCCGCCGATATGTATGAACTCACCCAGCAGATGCTGTCGGATGCAGGATTTGGACAGTACGAAATCTCCAATTACGCCCGGCCGGGCATGGAATGCCGCCACAATCAGATTTACTGGAAAAATGAGCCGTATGTGGGCTGTGGCGCCGGTGCGGTGAGCTATATCCGGGGCGCCAGGCGCAAAAACATTTCGGATCCGGTGGCATATAAAAGGGCCGTAGCAGTGGGAGATGCGCTTGCGCAGTTCGAAGAGACCCTGGAGCGACAGGGCCGGGCCGCCGAGGCGATTATGCTGGGGCTGCGCACCAGCAGTGGTGTGGATCTTCAGAGCCTTTCGGAGGACCTGGGCATTGATCTCGAGAAGAAATACGCTGATGAAATTCGCTGGATTGTTGCCCTCAATCTCGGGGAATACGACAGCGGAAGACTGCGGCTGAATCCCCGTCGCGGGTTTGCCCTGCACAGCGAAATCGCCAGCCGGTTTTTCTGAGGTCGGTCCGAAACGTGAAGCAGCAAAGCGTCCCTGTGCACCAGCCCAACATCCTGGCGTACGTCACCCTGGCGGGGTTCCTCGCTATCCCGGGAGGACTGTATCTGTACCTTGTTCACCAGTGCGGAGCCACGATGGTACATGGCGCTCTTGTGAATATAGGGATAGAGCTGCTGGTGATGTTCGGACTGGCGGGGGTTTTGTTCTGGCTGATGACTGCTGAACGGCTTCTCCGATTCTATCACTACGACCCGCAGGGCCTGACGGTTCAAAGAGCATTTCTTCCCCCTCTGCGATTTCTGTGGAGGGATGTGCAGGCCGTGCGCAGAAAGTCCAATGCGGTCATTGTGGAGGCCGCAGGGGGCACCAGGCTGAAGATTCTACTGGACTATGTTACGGATGCCGACCGGCTGGCACATTCGCTGATGGCTCATGCACCTGGGAAGTAGGAAGCGGGGATGTATGTGGGTGGACAATCTGTGGTATAATAATCTAAAGCACGTCGGAAGATAGTATGCGGGGCAGTACTTGATCTGCCCGGACGTGTAAGTGATAATACCGCCGGGTCGTGCGGTTCCAGCGACACACAGCAAGTACCGGGGCGCTCGGGCATGAGTGCCGCGGGGGGAAGGTGTCGATATGAAACGAATTGTGTGGATCGTTCCTATCGTTGTGGTCCTGATTGCAGGTCTGTATTGCGGCGCTATTGCGGCCGAGCGGGAATTCGTCATCTACAGTGGCGAGCTGGATAAAGCCGACGCCGGACCGTGGGGCAATGGCAGCGCTGAGAATACCGAAGAACAGCAGTACCTCGAACGCGACACCCTGCAGGTGGAAACAACGGGCTTCCACGAGGGCGGACGCCTGGATCTGAAAACTCCCGAATCGATGAAGGATTTCCTCGAGGATCCCGAAAAAGCGTTTGTCGTAGTGGTTGTCAAAACCCACCGCGAGGAGCAAAGAGAAGGCCGCAGGGGTCGGCGTGGGGACAGACGGTCCCGCGACTTGCCACCGGAAGATATGTTCCCTGATGATATGCCGCCTGATATGTTCCCCGAGGATATGCCGCCGGAGGAGTGGCGTGATCGCAGAGACCGCAGGGGCGGTGGAGGTCGTGGCGACCGACCGGGCCCCATGCCTCCTGAAGAAGAGATGCCGCCGGAGATGATGGACCCCGGCATGATGGAACCGCCAATGGACCCCGACATGGAACCGGGCATGATGGAAGACGACATGATGTGGGAGGACATGATGCCTGGTGAAGGTGGACCGGGACGCGAGCCTCAAGCGCCACCTCCAATGATTACAAAGATCAGAGCACTGCTGATTACCGACGAAGGCCAGCTTGACTCGGGAGACGTCGAAATCCTGCGGGCCGAAGATGCCCTGGAAAACTGGTACACCATGGTCATCCCCCTGGCGGACTTTGCAGGTACGGTGGAGAATCCTGAAGCAAAGCTGCAGCGCATTGCCCTATTTGGCGATGTGGAGGAGAAGTTCTGGGTGGCCACTGTGAAACTGGTCGCCGAAGACCAGCCACTAATTGCCGACGCCGGTGAAAACCGGAAGGTGAAGGTGAATGAGCCGGTTACCTTTGAAGCAAAACCCCAGCCCGGCAATGGCAACGCGCGCTATGTCTGGGATTTTGATGACTGGGACGGGCTGGATGAGGAGGCAATCGGGCGTGAGGTCACCTGGCCGTTTTTGGAACCCGGATATTACACGATTACCCTGACGGTTTCCGACCGCGCAGGCAGGCACGTACCGCGAGTGGATACAGTTGACGTGCTGGTCGAGGAATGACCGGAGTGACACACGCCTTCTTTGGGGACCCGCCGATAACGGCCCGGGTCCCCTTTTTGTAAGGAGTTGACCGATGTCGTCACCAGATATTGTCCTCGCCGGAGGAACCATCGTTGATCCTGCCTCTGACACCGTTGCAGCGAGAGACCTCGCCATTTCAGGTGACCGGATTGCGGCCATCGCTCCTGCAGGCTCCCTGTCTGAGACGGGCGAAAGCATTGACGTCAGCGGTCTGATCGTGACCCCGGGGCTGGTGGATATGCACGTGCACCTGCGCGTCCCCGGCCAGGCGGAAAAGGAGGATATCGCCAGCGGGACGCGGGCGGCGGTTGCCGGGGGATTCACCAGCGTCGGCTGCATGTCCAACACCACACCGCCCCTCGACAAACCGGAGCGTGTGAAGAGCCTTCTGGAGGAGATAGAAGCGGACGCGCTGTGCCATGTGTATCCCTACGGTGCGGCGACGGTGGGGCACGGGCAGGATGAGCTCACGGATTTTGAGGCCCTGCTGGACGCCGGCTGCCGGGCCATCACCGATGATGCGTATCCGCTGCAGAGCCGTGAGCTGAAACACCGGGCGCTTGAGGCCGCCGCCGACGCACAGTGTCTCTTTATCGCCCACGCCGAAGACAAAACCATTTCCAGTGACGGGGTCATCAACGAGGGTGCCGTCAGCGAGCAGATGGGCGTGGCGGGCATTCAGCGGGAGGCCGTATTACGGGCAACCGAAGAATGGCTGGGACTCAAAGATACTGGCGGGCACCTGCACCTGGCACACATCAGCACGCGCGAGGAAGTTGCGCTCATCTCCGCGGCGATGGCCGACTGGAACGGCCGGCTGAGCATGGAGACGGCGCCACACTATTTGTGTGTGACCGAAGAGGCCGTACTCGAATGTGGACCGGACGCCAAAGTCAATCCGCCACTGCGCACCGACCGGGATGTCGCGGAACTGCTGGCTGCGGTTCGGGACGGCATTATTCCCGTGATTGCCACCGACCATGCGCCTCATACGCCGGAGGAAAAATCGAAAGGTCTCAAGCCGGCGCCGTGCGGCCTCGTGGGGCTGGAAACGGCTCTGGGTGCGATGCTGACAGTACTGCAGCCTCAATCCGACCGGGAGTGGCTGTCGCTCATCCGGGCGATGAGCTTCATTCCGGCGCGGCTTTTAGGCCTGGAGTGCGGGGTGTTGGATGAAGGGGCCCCTGCGGATATCACGATCATCACACCGGATGCTGAGTGGCTGGTGGAGCCTGAGAAGTTTTATTCAAAGGGCCGGTCCACACCACTGGCCGACCGCGTGTTGACAGGAAGGGCGTGGGCGACCATCGTGGATGGCGAGATACGGTATCGGGATGGACAGATCATTGCTGCGTAATGCAATTGGTTTGCCCCCGAGTGGATGAGACGATACAATATCTCAAAATGACATGAATATAATGGTGATGCTGCTCTATGAGTAAGAAAGCCATTCTTGCACTGGAAGACGGGACGGTTTTTGAGGGCACCTCCTTCGGCGCCGAAGGGACCAGCGTTGGGGAGGTCGTCTTCAACACGGGCATGACGGGCTACCAGGAAGTCCTGACAGACCCGTCATACCGCGGCCAGATCGTGACAATGACCTTCACAGAAATCGGTAATTACGGCGTCAATGATGATGATGTCGAATCCGAGAATGTGTGGGTCGAGGGGTTCGTTGTGCGGGAGTACTCGCCTGTGGTGAGCAACTGGCGGGCCACGACGAGCCTGCAGGATTACCTGGTCGAAAACGATATCGTGGGGATCGAGGGCATAGATACCCGCATGCTGACCAAGCACCTGCGAACACACGGCGCCCAGATCAGCGTGCTGACGACAGAGGACATGGACCCCGGCGAGGCCGTGGAGATGGCCAAAGAGGCTCCCGGCATGGTCGGTGCCGACTACGTCATGGATGTGACGTGTAACGGCCCGCGGCGGTGGCTCGGCGATCATTATGCGGAAAAACGGCCGGTGCCCGACCGGCAGCTTCAGCTTGAGGTCAACAGCAGGCGCACCGCTGCCAGGCCTTCAATCACCTTTGACGGCCAGATGGATCAGCCGCAGCTCCCGTACTCTGTTGTCTGCCTGGATTGCGGTGTGAAGTTCAACATCCTGCGCCACCTGCACCGCCGCGGCTGCGAGGTCATCTCGGTGCCTGCAGACAGCACCGCTGAAGACATCCTGCAGTGGAAGCCGGACGGTGTCATTCTATCGAACGGTCCCGGCGATCCTGAGGCGCTTGATTACGTTATTGACGCCTGCCGCGGGCTTCTGGGGAAGGTTCCGGTGTTCGGGATCTGTCTGGGACACCAGATCCTCGGATGGGCACTGGGAGGCAAAACCTACAAGCTCAAATTCGGGCACCGCGGCTGCAATCATCCCGTGATGAATATGGATACCGAAGAGGTGGAGATCACCACCCAGAATCACGGCTTCTGTGTGGCGATGGATTCGCTGCCGGAAGACGAGGTGGAAGTCACGCACGTGAATCTCAATGACGACACCGTCGAGGGGATGCGACACCGGGAAATCCCGGCTTTCAGCGTCCAGTATCACCCCGAGGCCGGGCCCGGGCCCCATGACGCCAATTATCTGTTTGATAACTTCATTGTGATGATGCACGAGCACCGCGAAAACGGGTAAGGCAAGGACGGAAACTGATACCAACAGGGGGCCGCTTTTGGCGGCTCCTTTTGTTTTTGGATGACAGTGACTGATAAAATTTCCGAATGAGAAGAGATGCACCTCGGGCTGGAAGCTGAGAATGGACGGCATTCTCACCTGGACGCCGCCAACCACACAGCGTCCAGGCCGAGCCCCGGGGGGAATGGACAGGACTACTCATTCATAAACAGTTCCGCGGCTTGCTCTTTGTAGTCTCGTTGAAGCGCCCAGGAGATGCGCGTGACTATCACCTTTGCAGTCTGGCACACAGCAGCAATACTGTCTCATAAACATTCCCGTGGCTGGGCCCGAGGGCTTTGATGTTTACAGCCCGGGGGTGGCACCGTCGTTTGGTGCCAGCTTCCAGCCCGAGTCCAGCCCCTGAGACAAGGGAACGACCACGGACGCTGTCAGAGGACATTCATAAAGCATTGTTAGTTTCTCGGCAACAGTGTCTCATAAAAACTTTGCACTCACAGAAACGCGAATAAATAGCGCCCTGGGGCCTGCCTTACACCTTTGATTCCGTGGCTCGGCCTGCGATTTGGTTGTTTGTCGTTGCAAATCGCAGGTGGCGACGTTGTCTGTCGCCAGCTTCCAGCCCGAGTCGGTCCCTTTCAGCGTTCTGAACACTTTTGTGAGGCAGTATTAGTTTTTAGGGAAAAAGGAGGCCCGGAGATGGATGTCTCCGGGCCTGCACCTGGGTGGGAGAAGCGGAGTCCTGCGAGCCAATAAAGGCGGCGCAAGACTTCACCCGTATATGCAGCAATTGGCGTGCCAGAGATCGGGAGAAGTTTAAATGGGCGAAAGTTTCGTCCACATAATGCCTCAGCCAATGGCTTTTCTGCTAAAGATAATAAAGCGACAGGCCGATAAACTTATACAAACCTTAACAAAATAAGGTTTCAGACCGCCACATTCTGTGGTAACATATAAACAAAGTGCAGAATAACACACAGACCTCACATGAGAAAATATGAACCGAGGAGGGAAGACATGCGAAATGCGCAGCGTGGCACTCCAACTCACGCACTGGTCAGTGCCGTGCAATCGCCAGATGCTTTGACCGCTGGCATTGCCTTCATACTGCGCGATCGCAATCGTGATACGGTATATTCCAGCAGCTACAGCATCGAATCCACCAGTTTGATCACAGCAGCCTACAGGGCGATTCTGGAAGCTCTTTACAAAGCACGCGATACCGGCGCCGGGAAGATGACTGTTTATTGCGATGTCGCTTCAGTCGTCGGGCAGCTTCACCAGAACGAACAGGTGCCATCGGAGGCCATTTCGCTTCATCTGCAGGTGAGAGCGCTAATGAATCAGTTCGACGATGTTGAGATAAAGGTGGCACATTCAGGCGAGCACTTCATCGCACATAAGCTCGCGGCCGGGGCCGCGCAGGAGCAAAGCCACAAAACCTCTGAGCTCGGTAATCTCACGCTGTTTCCGGAAGAGGGCTGAGAGGAAGCTGCATCTGCAATAGAATGCAGTCACTGCGACCGGGACGGATAGACCCTCCGTCCCGGTTCTGTTTTACAGATTCAGGGGGGGTACGGGGCAGGATTTTTCCTAAAGTCTCGTCAATAGAGTCTTAACAACACGTCTCGCAGGGGAGGGCGATCGTGATGGCTGACAGCGAAGAACTCCGGTGCCCACGGTGTGGGGAGAAAATATACAGGACGGATGATACGTGTCTTGGCTGCGGAGCCAGGCTGGATGAGGGACGCCTGGTGGAGGACGAGGCACCGCCGCAGCCGGCTACACCGTCGCAGCGCACAGAGCAAGGCAGTGCCAGGGCTGCAGCGACGCCCGGAGCATCACAGCACCGCCCCACCAATGACCCGGGCGTCACGCCGTATCAAACCGCTCCGCCCGGCCGCTGGCACCCCCGGCAGATGACCGGTGACAGCGGTTTCTGGGCCTCTCTGTCACGTGGATGGGCCTTTGCCCGTGAAAGCATCGCCATGGGTTTTCGCGATACCGATGTGTTTGTCCCCTCTATCATTTCTGTATTCGTCAATCTCGCCGTGGCCGGAGTCTTCTTCGGCATCATGTACGCCACAGGCCAGCTCGGCCCCCTGCTGGACGATGAGCAAACGGCCGAAGCATGGACCTATGTCGTCACTGTGATTTTTGTGTTTGGCGGATACATTCTGAGTTATTTCCTGACCGCAATGACAGTGAACATGGTGGATGCACACCTTCGCGGGCAGGACGCACAGCTCGGTGTGGCCTTTGCCGATGCGCGACAGAATATTCTGGCCATCATCTGGCTGGCGGTCGTGGCAACCGTGGTGAACATGCTCACCAGCGCCATGCGGAAGAAACAGCGCGGTGGATTGAGCGATCTGGCGGCCGATGCGATAGATAAGGCGTGGCTGGTGGCCAGCTATCTACTGCTGCCCATTATCATCATCGAGGATGTCCCCTTCAGCACTGCGACGAAGCGGGCGACGAAGCTCCACGGCCAGAGTGTTATCCAGGTGGTGGTCGGCGAAGTGGGGCTGACCATCCTGCAGAAGGTTTTGGGGTTCGTGCTTTTCATCATCGGCGTGGTCCCGGCAGTGCTGGCTTATTTCATATCCCCGGCCCTGCTCGTTTTTGGGATCGGGTGGGCGGTTATGGTGATCGTATTCACCACGGCATTCATGATGTATCTGCGGACGGCGTTTTACACGTGTGTGTACCTATGGGCGGCGGCGAATGAAGCTGCCGGTCAGGACGTTGCCGCACCCGAGCCGCTCGAGCGCGCCATGGCGGCGTGAGCGACACTCCGGTGTCACGGCCCGGCTGCATCAAAAAAGCCCCGGCCGCTGCGGCCGGGGCTTCTACTGCTTCAGTACTCGGATTACAGATTGAACTTCACGTTCGCGGAGATGCCCACACCTCCGACACCCCTGACGGTCTCTGTGGATACCTTCTTCGTCGTCACGGGGATGAGCAGGCGGCCCTGCAGACTTCCGATGCGGATATTGCCCTGGGCGACGGCCTGGACCTTCTCCACCTGCGAGGAGGGTCCCACGACCTGTGCGGCTCCTACGGCCGTGTCGCTATCGGTACCGATGCTGACAATGGGAACCACCTTCGTGGTCGCCTCCGGCATCACACCCTCCTTCTGGAGAATGCTGTTGATGCCATCATTGATGTCACCGGCGAATTTGCTCACCAGCAGGCCGATTCCGGCCCCTTTCAGGATGTCCCCGCCGATGCCTCCGAGGTCAAGACTGTAAGCCTGTGGGGGCGTAGTGCCGAAGTTGAGCACTGCGGCGACCACCAGAACGACTGTGGCGTACATCAGGTATTTGCGTGTTCTGGAATTCATCTCAATCCCCCTTAAAGCTTCAGGTCGGCCAGGCCGACAACCGCGCACTCGTTGATGCGGTCAAGGCTCTCGCCGGGTACCTTTGTTGAAATGGGTACGTAGATCTCCACGTCTCCAAAATCTGACAGGTTCGATTCGATCTGGGCGACGCCTTCAACCTGCTCGACTTTGGAGGTCGGGCCACTGACGCGCGCCATCCCCACACGGACACCGCGACCCACGGAGATGATGGGAACATCCTTGTCATCATACGGCTCTGAGGGCTGCCACTCCGCCGGAGCCGACGCAGCTTCCTCTTCAATCTCGGGCGCACCGGGCTCACCACCGAGCGCTCCGGCGAGGTTTGCCGCCCATTCCTGCGCCAGTGTCGTCGGCGTGGTCTGATTGAGGTTTGCGTGCTCCTGGTCGGCGGTGACAATCAGGCGATCACCTGCGAGGACCGCTGTCTGTCCCCGCATCATCCCGGCGTGTATCTCCGAGGGTTGCAGACCACTGAGTAGCATGTCACGGAGACGATCTGCGACGATGTCAGCCCGGTCGGCGGCGCTAAAGCCCCCTGCGGCGGTGCGTATCCGCAGGACGACATTGTCGGCCACCATCACCTCGCCCACATCACGGTCGCCGATCACATTGGCCGCCGAAGTTACTTCAAGGGGCTGTTGGATGTCCTGGGCATGCGCTGGCGACGTCTGTGGAAGAACGGAGCCGCTGACCACCACACTCACCGCATACAGGCCAATTCCAAAAGCAAGCATGCTGAGAATAAGAAGGTCTTTGCCGGACAAAGGCTTTTCAAGCATACGCCATCACCTCGATTGGGGCGCTTTAGGTTTAATAGAAATGACGACGGCGGCAGGGCAACGTTTCATTTTTTATTATTCCCATCCAGCGGGCCGATAATCTTCACGGATGTTGAAAGATATGCCGGGCGGCCATTGACGTCATACACTATTTCCCCAAAGATCGCTGTGTATCCCTCATCCGGATACTCAACTTGACCGGTCCAGCCGCTGTCCGTGGTGGTCGCGTCAGTGCTGGACCATTCCGCCTCACGGAAGTCCCGTGTCTCCGAATGAGCCGTCCATATCTGTACATTCGACGGGGTCGGATCGGCGCTCATCCGAAGCTGTAAGCTCTCAGCCTCCTCGAACTCCCATGTGATCTGCGGGGTGGGCAAAGCGCCGGTGCACACCAGGTAAAACGCCACCTGCGTGTTCAGCACCCGCGGCAAGTCCTCCAGGCCGTGACCGCTGTTGGGGACATACAGCAGGTACTTTGGATCCGGAAGCTCATCGAAGTAGAAACTTGCGGCATCGAGTGGCCAGTACTGGTCATTGGTCCCGCTGATGACCAGCTTCGGCATCGTTGCCCTCTCAGTGTATGTATAAGGATCGACCCATGCGCCGAGCTCGGCCCCCTTTTCGGTCTGGATGAGGTCGGGCAGGCCAAGTTCAGTGTATTCATCAATCATCTGGCTGTAGTCGCCCCAGGCTTCGAGCTGGTGCTCCATTTGCGCGGGCAGGTTGAGATTGTCATACACCATGGGTGCAATGCCCACGACCTGCTCCGGTGCGACCTCGGCGGTAAACCACGTGGTCCACCCGCGTTTGGAGGCCCCGGTGACGTAAAAATTCTCCACCGGCTGCTGCCAGCTCGCCGTGTATTCTTCGATCGCTCTCATGCATTGGACTGCGGCCTTGGTCATCGGGAACAAAAGTGGCCACGTCTCATCGCCGGTCTCGAGATATTTCTGGAAGGTGTAGGCGATGATTTCGTCCTCCGTACGCCCGTCAAACAGCGGCTGGTTGGGGATGTCCCCGAGAATGACCAGCGGTGCTGAGGCGGCATTGGCCACCAGCGACAGTGACATCAAATCACCCTGCCCGGGCGAGCCGCCGGTGATAAGCATGATCGCCGTCTTCGAGTTGTTCATCTGTGGCGGAGTAACAACCTGGACGCGGTGGGTCCACGTGAGCCCCTGCCAGACCTGTGAGGTCAGCGAAAGCTTCTGCACCTGTGCGCCCGTGGGGAGCATCGCCTGTTCGCTCATCTCCCATTCGTACGCGGGATCCGGCGCATTCACGTAGTCGAAGATCGGCTGGGCGTGGACCGCGGCTGCCAGGATAAGGGCCACCAGGACAATGAAGAGAGTTCGCATCGTAATCAATAACTCCTGCTGTGGAAAAAAGTGGGATGGGCGGTCAATTATGAAGCTGTACCACTATCCATTTTCGCGCTGACAGCTTTCATTACCTGCAAGGGAAATCCGAGGTTCCCGGCGAAAGGACCGAGGTCAGGAGTGCGCACAGCAGGCCCAGTATCCAGGTATGGCAGGGAGACAGCGATCATGGCTACCCGGTATGTGCTGTTTTGGTTTGATGTCGAAGACTGCACGGTGCCACAGAGCGACGACGCGGCGATGCGGCTGGCGGAGATCCTCACCTCCCACGGCCTCGCTGGAACCATGAAGGTGGTCGGGCAGAAGGCCCGGATGCTCCGCCAGCGCCTGCGGTACAAAGTGATAGACGCGCTGGGCAAACACGCCATCGGGTTCCATTCGGACATGCACGGGGGACGCCCGCAGCCCGCTGAATATATGGGGCCCTGTGACTGGCTGCAGGGGCTGGCGGAGTTTGAGCGAAGGGAGCGCCGCGGCGTTGAGGAGCTCATTGACCTGTGGGGTCGAAATCCCGTGTGCTACGGACAGCCCGGAAGCAACTGGTCGCCGCAGGTCTTCCCGATCCTGCGGAAGTGGGATATCCCGGCGTATGTCAGCGGCTTCGGGTACGTCCATCTGCGCCGCCAGCCCTTCCGCTACGGCGGCATCGTCAACACCTCCCACATGTACGCTCCGGGCAATGTTGATGATGTGCGGAACCATTTCACCCTCGGCTTCGACCTCGGAGAGCCGGAGGCTCCCGCGCGGTACAGGGAGCTTTTCGACCGTTCGTATGGTGAACTGTCCGACGGCGGGCTTATCAGTATCGCCAATCACCCCTGCCAGCTTGTGCTCAAGCGCTGGTTCTCCACGGATATGAAATCGCCTGAGATGAGCGAGGCGGGCTATCGGCAGTTTGAGGAATTTGTGGAGTACGTTATTTCGTACGATGACGTCGAGGTCATCATTGCCGATCGGCTGCCGGAGCTGTATCCGGACCGGGCCATGAACCGGGTTTTCAGTGTGGACGAGATGCTGGGTATCGCTGCAGAGATTGAGGAGGAGATCACTTTCGTCGAGCGTGGCACAATGGCGCTGTCGGCGGCGGAGATTTTTGGGATGCTGACACGTTTTGCTGCACGGATACTCTGTGAGGGATCGGCGGG
>JBKHJK010000589.1:0-2651 GCA_046538215.1 Armatimonadota bacterium | reverse complement strand
GCTTTAATCATCGAGGAGGTCTCCAGAACTGTCCCCAGCCCCATTGTCTTGATGACCAGAATTCTCTCGGGGGGCGGATGATGCGCCTGCGAGCCCGAAAGCAGACTGGTGACTCTGCGCCATACATAGAGCACAGCACACAGAGCCACTCCCAGTGTATTGTCTATGTAGCGCATCAATTGTGGCTTCATGGATTCACATCATGGTAGAGTGTATCGAGCGAAAATGCCCAGGGACAATATTCGACCCCGCATCTGCCTCAGTTGCCGGACATGGCCGCCGCATTCTGCACTGTGGGATTCCAGTAGGTCGCTATGTGATACAGCGCAAGCGGTGACAGCAGCAGGAAAAAACCAACGGTTACAAAATGCAGCACGTATCGCGGTACCCGGCGGTATAGTTCATGGAGACCGTAGGCCAGGGGGATCGTCAACCCCGGGAGGAATATCAACAGATAGCGCCCGCCCTGATATACGCCCATGTGGACAAACACCGACATCCAGACCGCCGCCACAACGAGCGTCACAAATCCGACCAGCGGCAGCACAATTGCCTGAATTTCGGCGTCTGCGGCCCCCTCGCGTCTCCACCGGATAATTCGCGCTGCCAAGCCGATGAGGGCGGCCACTGTGATGATCCTTAAGACGGTGTAGACCACCGGCCCGGCGGCGGGGGGAATCCAGGCCATCCCCGCCCACACGCTGGCCCACAGGCCGTTGATCGCACGCAGTGCCAGGGGCCAGACCATCCCGGTGCTGATCGCATCCCACCGGCTCAGACCCTCCGGAATAGGGCTGTAGCCGCGCGGATAGGGTGTAAATGCGCCGTACAGGGCATAATTGCGCACATACCACCATCCCGCAATGGCGAAAAAGGCCCCCATCATACTAAAGCCGCGGAGCCAAAATTTCCGATCGCCCGGCAGCCTGTCCCAGTGCTGCCACGCCAGCATTACACCCAGCATCCCGACACTGGTGGCAATAGTCGAGGCCTTCATCAGGGCTGCTATCCCGGCTATCACTCCCAGCACAACAGCCGATTTCAGTGAGCGGTCATCCCAGTAATAAACCGCGGCCAGGTACAATAGCAGTGCCGAGGCCAGAATGGCTCCCACATCATTGTTGAGCGCCCCCGCATCGACGAAGATATTTGGCCACCATGCGGTAAGGGCGAAGCTGAACAGAAACAATGCACGCTTGCGGCCCGTGGCCCGCCAGATGACCTGCTGCCACAGATAAATACTGGCGAGGATCAAAAAGGGTGAGGTCCACCGCAGCAGGCGAAGGGGGTTGATTTTGAGGACCTCGGCCGCCAGGTACACCGGAGTGAGCAGAAGATAATACAGCGGCGGATGCAGTTCAAGTGCGCCGTGTTCGACCTCCAGGTCGCCGACAGGCAGCGACCATGTCTCGGCAAGCCATCTGACATAGGGCAAATGGCGGCTGGTCTCATCCGGAGCATGACCCAGCAGCATCACGTAGCTGAAAATGACCGCCAGGCCAAAATACACCAGGTAAATTAGCCAGACAGCCGGGTCCTTCGGCGGCTGATATGTCTCCTGCTGGCCGTCATTTTGCATAATCGATAGTATCTGTTATCTCCGATGGCGGCTGAACACTCACAGCCGCAGCCTGTAGCCGAAGGCCGCCAGGACCGCCAGGGCCATCAGTGAATGGCCGTATGCGTCAGGATGAAGGCCGTCGGGCGTGAAATGCAGCGTGTCTCCGGTCTCTGCGGCATCCTTCCGAGCTTTATGCAGCACGGCGCCCGTCGGAATCAGCAGCAGTTGCTGGTCCCGTGCGATGTGCTCAAGCTCACGTATTTTCTGTTTGATAATGCGGTTGCCGGCCGCCGTATCACCGCTGAAGTTTTCCTCAAAGCGTGTGGGGGTGCACAGGGCGACTTCCGCACCGGCGTCCCGGGCCCGTTCGACCATCTCTTGGACCGTCTCGCCGAATTCCGCTGGCTCACTGCCCTGTGTTTCAGGAGGGGTGTCGGCTCTGTCGCCCATTTGCCAGACGGTATCTGCCACTCCCGCCATAATGCTCACCCAGTGCGGATCATGGACGATAACATCCCTGTCAAAACGCGCCAGCATCTGCACGACGGTGTCTCCATTAACTCCGGCATTGATCACTGTCGGCGGATCTTTCGGGATACGCGCCTGCAGTAACTCCCTGACTCCCGCCACGTATCCGCCGGGCTCATAGGTGATGCTGTCTCCGATGAATACGACAGTGGCGTCCCGTTTTAGAATCATATCGGGCTGCTCAGTGGACATGCAGATCGTCCCAATCCGTTTACTTGAGAGTTTATGCCATCCCCATCAGCGGCAGCAGCAGGGCTCCGAGGCCCAGATAGATTGTTACCGCCACCGCATCATTGAAGGTCGCAACAAGTGGTCCAGAGGCGACCGCAGGATCGACGCCCACCTGTTCAAAGATCATAGGGATCAGGGTGCCCATAACCGTACCCCACGACACAGCGCAGAACATGCCGATGGTCACCACCACTCCCATCTGCCATGCTCCCATAATGAGGTTGCCGGCGACCCCCGCGGCGACACCGGTGACGACGGCGAGAATAAGGGAGGTCATCAGCTCGCGAAGGAAGCAGCGCCGGAAGCTTGTCTGCTGCATGTACCCCAGTCC
>JBKHJK010000588.1:0-2658 GCA_046538215.1 Armatimonadota bacterium | reverse complement strand
CGGCAGATGTTGAAGCCCCACACGTTTCCGGGGCGTGGTGACAGCCCGAGAGCCTTGTACGGAATGCGCAACTCCAGGTTCCAGCCGGTTTCGTCTGTGTGTGCGGCGACCTGCCACTTACTGTCCCAGGTGCCGACACCGGTTTTGCCGTCAAACTGCGCCGCGAGCGAGTTGGCTGCAAACTGCAGAAACTCCCGGTGGGTGTGGCGGGGGTCGAAGAACAGCTCGATATCGTCATCGTGCCAGACCTTCGCATCAAGCCCGGTTTCGGTGGCCACGAGGCCCTCCATGTTCTCCTCATGGCAGCGGACGCCCACATAAAGAGCGTCCTCATCCCACACGACTGTCGCGGAGGTCTGGTTATAGGGCATCTGCGCCTGGGGAGAGGAGAAGGTGAAGCCACTGAACGCAATTCCGTGCTCCCACGCAGCATCATCAAGGACGCCGTCAAGCTCGATGGCTTCATCAACCTGCACGCAGACGGCGGCCATGGCCGGGGTAACGCTGTGGACCTCCGGTTCGGCCGCGTAAGCCGCGCTGACAATCAGGAGCACAACGGCTGTGAGTGCAGCTATTTGTCTCATGTGCCGTACCATCCTATTCCGGGTAATCGAAGTGGTGCCGCTATGATGACGCTTTATTCATCCGGCGGTGGTGATGCCTGAAGCAGCGCCGTGAGTTTCAGACGCCACCGTGTCTGCTCCAGCACCTCAATCAGTGTCGCCAGCCGCTGTTCGTCGGCAATCCAGTCGTTCACAGGGCGCGATTTCCCGCTGTTGAGGGTGTCCTGAAGTGTGGAAAACTCGGACAGAAGCGCCTTCGCCTCCTGCGCGATCTTTTCGTCCGCAGACACTTTCCGCAGGTCTCGTTGAATATCACCCACGGCCGCGCCGACATCTGTATCTTTCAGCGTTGACTGGATCTTCTGCCGCGCCCAGCGGTCGTAGTCTATTTCGTACAGCCCCAGCCCGTCGAACCGGCCCGTGCCGTCCCACCTGTAGGCAAGCGCCCAGATGCGGACAAACCGCGCCTCCGAGGGGATTTCGTGCGATTCGTATTGGCCGTCCTCCGGTGTCTGGTCGGGGAGCAATACCTGCCGGTAACACGTCCATTCTCGATCATCGGCGTGTGTGACAATGTACTTGTAGTTTTTCCCGGAGTGTTTCGAGGAGGCGGGGCTTTCATCGGCAGTGTACCACGCACGGCCAAGGTGCAGTCCCGAACCGTGCTCGCCGCGCACCACCTTTATCCAGCCGCACTGCAGATACGCCTTGTGGGGGTGTATCTCGATGAGGACACTGTGCAGGCCAGTGCTGTCGTCGCGCTGTGAGCGCATCTGCACGCATTGGTGCCCGCAGCCCGGTGCGCTGTCAGCGACGATGGAAAGTTGGCCGCTTCGCCCGTAGGCCTCTGCGCTCCATCCGTCGGGCAGATCCCCGGGATCAACCGGCCCGGGATCCCGGGTCTCGAAGGTTCCGTCGGTGATGAGATTGGGGCCTTTCAGCGGTGGCTCCTCCGCGCCGAGAGGACAGATAGAAACAATCAGCGCCACCGTACAGACGGCCATCGTGCAGAACCTGCGCACCAGGACCACTCGCTTTCATGGTTTTCGGGGCTGGCGTGTGGTGAACGGCTCAGTCAGGTGCTCCGTACATTCTCATTCATGCTATATCTATACTCATACTTCGCAGTGACCGCGTAGGATTCCTTGTGCGATATTTTCTCCTGCTGTCCGAGCACCCACGGCCGACGGTCTCTGTCAGCACACATCGTGCACCAATTCGTAATATCGCCTATACTATTTATCGGGTTTGTATCATACACAGGTGAAAGGAGTGCGAGGATGCGACAGTCAATCGTGGTGTGTGTGCTGCTGGTTGTTGAAATCACAGCCGCTGGCGGGGCGGATCTGGGTGATGTTGACGAGAATCTGAAGCAATATATCCGGACGATGCCTGACGCTTACAGGCAGCTCCGACTGGAGTACGCGAGGTTGCACGGCGAGGATGACGCACTCGACGAGTACAAAGCGGAAGCCACCGAGACGGTATTTGATGGGCTGGTCGGTTTCCTGGAGGCTGCTTCAGGCGCAGTCGAGCCAGAGCCGGATATTCCCGGGGCGTGGGGAGATGTGCTGGGGACGTACGGGCTTGTGGAAACGGGCTGCGATATGGCGAAGGTGGCCAACCAGACCCTGAGCGCCTCGTGGAACCTGTTCACAGACGCCGATGCCCGGGCTGCGTTGCAGGCCAATCTGTCGCTATCCTCAGATCAGTGGCCGGAGACGACAAGTGCAACACAGGATTGTGCCCTGGCGGATATGCAAGCCGCGGCCGCGGACCTCGCGGAGGCTGTGGAAAAGCAGGATGACGCTGCATTCTGCGCTACTGCGGCTCAACTGCATGCGATGATTGACGACTTCGGCGTCGTCTCGCAGACCAGCGCATTGCTTGGATACCCCGATGACGGTGGACTGGCGTGGAGCACGCGTCCCGCCACCGAACGCGGAGAGGCGAAGGCGCAGGCGGCAATACAGGGATTTGTCGAGACGTGTCGCGCGAGAATATATGCCGACCGCGCTGCACTCCTCGACATCGCACAGCAGCTCGACTGCCTTCCCGCACTTCAGCAGGCTGCAGTCAAAGTGACCCTCGATAG
>JBKHJK010000018.1:0-12477 GCA_046538215.1 Armatimonadota bacterium | reverse complement strand
CATCTATTTTGACCATAATTACGGCCCGACCATGGAGGGGCAGCAGCTTCAGGCCTGGGATGGCGAAGACTGGTACCCCGTCGAGGCGCAGATCAGCAAACGTCCTGTCGGCGAATCACATTACGGTAGCGAAATCGAAGCCTGGACGTATTCATTTGAGCCCATTGAAACGACCCGGATACGAGTGCTCATCACCGAATTCGTGCAGGCACGGACGGCGGTACGGGAAATTCGCGTGTTCGAAGAAGTTGCCGAGCCCCAGGAGCGGGAGGTCCGGGTTCCGTACTCAACCCACGACATGGCCACCATGGACCTGACCGGCGACGGTGCCGACGAGATCATCGTCGCGGTCGGGCCGATGGTCAAATGTATCACAGGCGCAGGTGCGGTGCTGTGGGAAAAGGACCTGGAAACCGAAGTCCTCACCTGTGACGCTTATGATCTCGATGGAGACGGGCGTGGCGAGGTCGTTGTCGGGGCTGAAAACCATTACCTGTACTGCTTCGATCACGCGGGCAATGAGTTGTGGTCCGTCGAGACCCCGTCCGACCCCTTCACCCCCGACCGGGAGCCGATGCGGGGGGCGGTGGAGGTGCTCAGGTGCGCAGACATTGACGGTGACACCGACGGCGAAATCGTCCTCGGCAGCGGCAACTGGTTCGCCTACGCCTACGACCACACCGGTGAGCTTTTGTGGACGGCTTTGAACTGGGCCCATCATCCCACCTCGATCGCCTTCCTGGACCTCGGTGAGGGGAAAAAGGCCTCCCTCATCGGCACCACCTACAACTCGGCGAACCTGTTCGGCCCTGATGGGAAAAAGCTGGACAGCGTCAGTGTTGGCTATCACGGCTGTGCGATGAGCGCGGCGGCCGGAGATATGGACGGAGACGGCATCGAGGAGATGGTTGTTGGTTCCCGTGTCGGTGGCCTGCACCTCAAACAATACCAGGGCGACATCACGTGGGCGAAGTTCATGGGAGCAGAGGTCACAAGCGTGGAACTCGCCGATCTGTCCGGTGACGGTACCATGGAGATCATCGCCGGCTCCAAGAACTTCTACGTGTTGGCCGCCGATATTGACGAAAATATCCTGTGGAACACCAATGTAGGCGATTCGGTCCTCGACATGTCGGTGACTGACATCACCGGTGACGGGACGCCGGAGATCGTCGTCGGGACCGAGGGAGGTATGGTCCGGGTTTTGAGCAACACCGGCGAGATCATCGCCACCATGACGGTCCCGGACAATGTGACCCGGGTGGTTACCGCCAGTCTCACCGAAGACGGCGCTCCTGCAATCGTTGCTGGAGCCGACGACGGATACGTGTATGGCGGCATGAAGCCCTGAGCCCGCCCTGTGACGACACGCGCGGAGGGCTGTGGTTGACGGCCGCAGCCTCCGGTGATAGCATACCCCTCTGGGTCACAGAAATACCATTGGGGAACCCTCCATGCATGAGTATTCAATAGCGCAGCGGATCGTGCGCATACTGAAGGACGTCGCCGCCGACCACGAGGGCCGCGTCAAAAGCGCAACCGTCGCTGTCGGGCCGCTGACGATGATCGTTCCAGAACTTCTGTATGATGCGTGGGAGCGGGTGACTGAAGACACGCAGTTTGTGGAGACCGGGCTGGTCATCGAGCATGTCCCGGTGGTGGCGGTCTGTGAAGAATGCGGCCATGAGACACAGTCGCGCGAGCCGTTTGTAAAATGTGAAAAGTGCGGCAGCATGCGTCTGAAGCTGCAATCAGGACACGTGCTGCAGGTCACATCCGCCGAGATCGAGGAGAACGGGGATACTGATGAGAGTCAAGTTGATGCGGAATATTCTGGAAGATAATGACACCGCCCGCCATAAAAACAGCAAGCAGTTTGAAAAGGCCGGGGTGCTGGCGCTCGATTTTCTGGGCAGTCCCGGAAGCGGCAAGACCAGCGTCCTCGAACGCGTCATAGAGACCCTGAACGCCACCGACCTGCGGATTAAGGTCATTGAGGGAGATGTCGCCTCCGCAAACGATGCCGAGCGTATCGAAGCCGCGGGTGCCGAGGCCTTCCAGGTCAATACCGGCGGCGGCTGTCACCTGCATGCCGGGATGGTCACTCGCGCATTGAAGACGCTCCGGCTGGAAGAAATGGATATCCTGCTTATCGAAAATGTGGGCAATCTCGTGTGTCCCGCTGCATTCCCACTCGGCGCGCATCTGCGGGTGGTGGTGGCGAGTGTGCCCGAGGGCGACGACAAGCCGGAGAAATATCCCGAAGCGTTCCGGCAGGCTGGCGCCGTCATCCTCAACAAGATGGACCTTGTCGAACACCTCGATTTCGACGTGGACAACTTCTGGGACCTCGCGGGCCAGCTATCGCCGGATGCCGCCCACTTCGAAACCTCCTGCACCACCGGCGACGGCATCCACGAAGTGTGCCAGTGGATCCAGCGGCTGCAGGAAAACGTGGCAGACGCCGGATAGTCTCTCACCTCCTGCGCGCGACCGGAGAAGACAGTGTACATGATGTGTGTCTGGAAACAAGCCATTGAAACAAAAAGCCGACCGCATCTCGCGGCCGGCTTTGTGGGTTCAGATGGATGGAGAATTACTCGTCGTCGGTGCTCTCTTCGGCTTCTTGCGGTGGCTCGACGTCGGAGCGGTGAAATACCCCGGCCTCAACGGCCTCTTCGGACGCAGCGGACGTGACGGTCATTGTCACTTCCGCCGTGCCCTCCGCGGGATCACCGACTTCCACGAAGTACCGGAAATCCTGGCGCTTGACCTCGGCCATCTCCGGCACGCCCTCGAAGCGGATGGCGTCTTTGGGGCAGACCCACTCACACTGGCCGCAGTAAATGCAGCGCTCCATGATGGCCACGAGGTCTTCAATCGGCTTATCGCGCTTATCCAGCGTCTCGGGTTCGCGCCTGACAAAATGCAGCACGTCACTGGGGCAGTCCCGTGCGCACATGTTGCACCGGATGCACTGATCATCGTTCCAGATGAGTCGCCCTCGGAACCGCTGGGGGGGCCTGCGGTATTCAGCCGGATACAGCACGGTGGCCGGTTTTTTGAACAGGTTGGAGAGAACTTCTTTGACAATCACACCGAGCGACTTGGCCATATAGTATCTCCCTGTCTGTTACCTAGGCGGTGCCAACCAGGATGACGATGAGTATCTGCAGCAATATCGGGATCCCCAGCCACACAAGGCACCACTGCACCATCTGCTCGATGCGCAGGCGTGCGAAGGTTGCCTTGGTGACCGAGAGAAGGAAGATCACGAACAGGATCTTGATGACGGTCACGAAAAAGCCGATGACGTGCGCGACGATTGGCCCGAAGGCCGTGAGCAGACCGACACCGGGAATATAGGGGCCGCCGAGAAAGAACACTGCGATGATGGCGCCGCCGACAACCATCTCTGTCTGGATCATCAGCTTCAGAAGCGCCAGCTTGCGGCCGGTATATTCCGTCATCGGGCCTTCGACAATTTCAGTTTCCGCGTGCGGGATGTCGAAAGGTATGCGCTCCAGCTTCCCCACCAGCGCCACCACGGCAACGTAAAAAGCCACCGGCATGGTGACGATCAGCCACAGATTATCCTGCTGGTAGGCGAGAATATCGCGGATCTGCCACGACTGCAGCGCGATCGCCGGGGTCAGCAGAGCAAGCGTAAAGGGCACTTCGTAGCCGAAAAGCTGGGTGATCACACGCCCGGTACCGATGGAGCCGAAGGGGTTGGGGGAATACCAGCCTAAAAGGACCAGCACAAACGCCGGAATCGTCAGCAAATAGACGACGGCGATGATGTCACCGGTGAACGAAAACGGCCACTCTGCGGTCCACAGCGGAACGTACAGAAACGCCGTGGCCACCGCAGCGAGCCCGAATACCGGGATAAGCGCGACGGCACTGCGGTCGGCGTCTTCGGTGACGATGTCCTCTTTTGACAGCAGCTTAAAAAGATCCGCCACGGGCTGATACCACGGCGGTCCCACCCGGGTTTGCATCCTGGCGACGAGCTTCCGGTCCACGAAGTCGGCCAGCAGCCCGAAGCCGACCAGGAATACGAATCCCGGGAAAATCAGGATGTACACAAGCGGCATGATCGTGCCAGCAGTACCCATTTGACACCCACGTTTTTATGGAATCTGTGCGCTGTAGCTATCTAGCGATCCGTGCACGACATGCACGGGTCAATGGAAGCAATGGTGATCGGCACATCAGCAACATACGCGCCCTTGAGCATCTCGATGACCGACGGCCAGTTAGCCAGTGACGGCGTGCGGACTTTCACCCGCGCCGGCCGGTCGCTGCCGTCGGAGGCCATGTAATATACCAGCTCACCACGCGGCGCCTCCGAACGCATCACCGTCTCGCCTTCAGGAACGCGGGGCTTGGCGCGCTGCTGAATGTCACCCTCGGGCATATCGTTGAGCAGCTCGGTGACAATGTCGCACGCCTGGAGAGTCTCCTTGATGCGGACAACAGTTCGACCCAGGACATCACACAGGTCGGAGGTAATAGGTTCGAAGTCAATATTTCGATACGCGTCGTATGGGAAATCTGCGCGCACGTCCAGGGGTATATTCGAGGCACGCGAAGTGGGGCCGACCGCGCCGAGTTCGCGACCCACCTGTTCGGGAAGGATTCCGACACCCTCGACACGCTTAAGGAACGTTCCCTCGGTCGTGCACACCTCGGCATAATGCTCGTTGCGCTCACGGAGGGTTTTGACACCCTCGAGCGTCTGCTTGATCATCTCATCCGTCATATCCATCTTCACGCCGCCGATGCTGACGATGCCGTAATGCACGCGGTTGCCGGAGATGGTTTCCAGGATATCCTGGACAATTTCACGGTCGCGCCACACGTACATAAAGACAGTGTCATACCCAACCTCATGCGCGGCCACACCGAGCCACAACATGTGGCTGTGGATGCGCTCGAGCTCGGCGACCACGGTGCGGATATACTGTGCCCGGGGCGGCGGCTCGATCTCCAGGAGGTCCTCCACACAGCGCGCAAATGTCTGCGCGTGGATGTGGGAGCAGATGCCGCAGATGCGTTCACATATATACAGGTCGCGCGCGTAATTTCGGAGCTGGCACGCTCCCTCGATGCTCCGGTGGACGTAGCCAAGTCGTATATCAGCACCGACGACACGCTCACCATCGGCGGTAATCCGAAAGCGCTCGGGCTCTTTTAAAGCTGGATGCTGGGGGCCGATAGGAAAGGTAATTTCAGCCATCAATCTTCTCTTCCTCGGCTCGCTTCTGGACTTCTTCGAGCCGCAATGGATGGTTATCTTCAGGCCAATCGTCAGCGAGGACCAGCCGCTCGGGATTGGGATGCCCCTCAAAGACGACGCCGAACAGATCCATGATTTCTCGTTCATACATCGTGGCGGCCGGGACATCAGGCGTGACCGACGGCATCACAGGCTCATCGCGATCCACACCCGTCCGAACCGTCACCCCGATGTCGGAAGATTCACCATAAAAATGGTACAGGCACTGGATCTCTTCGCCGGTGTCTTTGCCGGTGATGGTACTCAGATGCCACCATCCCTGCTCGATAATATACGTGCAGGCCTCGACGACCTCGTCAGCCGGGACGACGAGAAGCACTTCTGAGTCGTTGATGGGCTCGGCCTGCAGAATCTGGCCGGTGTATCCGTCTTTGATCGTTGCAATCGTTTCCGCGAGCACCTCAGCCATATCTTCTAGCTCCCGACAGGGACGCCCTCACGAACGGCGTCAGCGATATTCGGAATCTCTTCTTCAAATGCGGCGACGGCCTTTTCCACCTTCGGATCGAGCTGGGCCAGCAGCTTCAGCACACCGTATGTGATGGCATCCGGGCGCGGTGGACAGCCCGGGACGTACATATTCACCGGGATGACCTTGTCCACGCCGCCGAGGACGTTGTACGCGCCATCACCATAGAACGGCCGGCCCGAGATGCCACATGAGCCCACGCACAGGACCAGCCTGGGAGCCGGTGTCTGTTCGTAAACGCGAATAACGCGGTCTTTGATCTGGCGGGTGATGGGGCCGGTGCAGATAAGCACATCGGCATGCCGCGGGCTCCCCTGCAGCAGGACGCCGAAGCGCTCGAGGTCAAACCTGGGCATCAGCGCCGCGACGATCTCGATATCGCAGGCGTTGCATGAACCGCCATTGAGGTGGCACACCCATGGGGACTTGATGAGTGCCCAGTCCGCAACACTTTTTAGCATGGTTCAGGCTCCTGTCAGTCTCTCAGCAGCATGATGATTGCAATGATGCCGCCCACAATCCAGGCGCCGCTTAGAATCAGGTTCACGTCTCTCGGCATGGTGGCGACAATGAGGACGGCGATATCCAGCAGTGTGAAGACAAAGGCGATGTGAAACCAGTTGTAGCCCAAAACGGCGAATTCACCCTCAACATCTTCACCACAGGCGTACACCACTTCCTTGCCGGCAGCGGGCTCGCCCCTGGCCGACATCGCCCGGCCGATCCTGTAAAGAATTACCGTGCACACGAAACACAGCGCGAAGACGATAGCAGGGTTGTAAAGCATGTTATTCATGGTTCCACCCGTGTATTAATACAGGGCCGCCCGGAGAAACTCGGCGGCCGGATCTACGATATTCAGACCAAACTCAGGCACGATACCAATGACCAGCGTCAATATTGCCAGGATAAAGATCGCAACGGTCATGCTTGTGGGCATAACTGAGTACGGCGGTTCCTGGTCCGCTTCATCTGACGCCCCGAAAAGAATTTTGTTTAGTGCCGGCAGATAGTAAAACAGGGAGATGACGCTGTTGATGATGACCACGGCCGCAAGAACCAGCCCCCATTCGCCGATGACAAGGGCGCCCTTGCACAGGTACAGCTTGGATATAAAGCCATTCATCGGCGGCGTACCGGCCAGCCCGAGCACGAAAATCGCAAAGGCGATTCCGAGAAGTGGATTACGTGCCCCGACGCCGCCCATCCTGTTCATCTCACGCGTGCCCAGAAGCGTCAGGATCGCCCCGGCGCACAGAAAGGCTCCGCCCTTCATGATGGCGTGTGTCAGAATATGAAACAGGCCACCCCGCATCCCGGCAAATGCCGCAACCTCCGGAGCGGCGAACGCCACACCGACGCCCACCAGTATATACCCCATGTGGGCGATGGAGGAGTACGCCAGCATCCGCTTCAGATCAGACTGTACCCACGCCAGGAAGTTGCCTACGAACATGGTTATAACCGCAAACAGCGCCAGAAGCAGGCCCAGGTGAAGGCCGTTGAGCGCGGTGAGCGCCTTGGTCATCGTAATCAGACCGGCGGAAATCACGATCCCCGACAGCATCGCGCTGATACCGCTGGGAGCCGCACTGTGAGCGTCTGGCAGCCAGGTGTGCATCGGTACGATGGCGGATTTCACGCCGAAACCACCGATGAACAGGGCGGCGATGGCCAGCGAGAGATCCGGATGTCCTGCGGCAAATCCGGCGTGTTGAAGCTGTGAGATACTCAGCGTGCCGCTGTGGACGAAGATAAGGACAATCCCCAGCAGTGCAATCATCGAACCGATCGCGCTCATGATCAGATACTTCACACCGGCCTCCACAGGCTCCCACATCTCTGTTTCGAAAGCCACCAGAGCGAAGGAGGCGATGCTCATCAGCTCAAACATCACGAACATGTTGAAAAGGTCAGTCGCCAGGCCGATACCGACCATGCCCGCCGTCATCATCAAAAGCAGCGCGTAATACTTGCCGATACGATCTTTATGCATATAGCCGACGGAAAACAGCGCCACGATCAGCGCAAGACCCATCGCCACGATGCTCAGGAAAAAGCCGAGGCCGTTGAGTTCAAAGCGGGCCAGCAGATCGGCTCCGACCTCCCGGATGGTGATCGCTTCCCGCACGATCGTGTCGCTGAAGCCGATCATCCTGCCGGTTTCCCACATCTCCCCCGCCGGTGTCTCCATGAGTTCGGCGGCCGCACCGGGGTCTCGCAGCGGTTCGGTGTCCGCGATGAGGTCCGGAGCGTTCATATACAGGATAGTTCCGGCGGCCACAATGGCGACAATTGCGGCGAAACCGGTGACGGCCCGGTTGTGCGTCAGCCGCCCGACGCCATAAACAACGACTGAACCTGCCAGCAGAATTGCAATTGGTACAATCACGCGCTGTTCACCTGCAGCAAATTGCTCGCTAAGAGTAGCAGCAGAAGTATCAGCCCGAAGGCCATGCCCGCAACGTTGTAATTCAGATCACCCGTCTGCAGACGGCGGAACTGTTGGCAGAACTTCTCGATCATCGTCACGGCCGCCGCGTAAAATGCGTCCAGGCCAAACTTGGTATCAATGAGCGCCTGTGCCCACGCACCCTCCGCCGACAGCACACGACCGGTGGCCGACCAGGCGATCCACAGGCCAAAGAACAGCACCACAACCACGACGGTCAGCCCCATGAGTACCGGGACGGAAGTGACCGCATGGGCCAGGCCCGCCAGACTCAACCCCTCGACATGGTGGATGGTCAGGCCCTGAACGAGCCGGTCGGAATAGAAGTCCACACCCAGCCAGAAAACCATCGCGGCAAGCGACAGGATCACCAGCACACCGCTCATGGAGGGCGGCGCATCGTGAGGCTCGGCTTCATACACGCCCTCGCCCTTGAACACCATGAAATACATCCGCAGCGAGTACATGGCCGTCAGAAGCGCCGAGGCCATCAACAGCCACATCGGGATATATGCATACGGGCCCGCATGGATCAGGCTCTCCATGATGAGATCCTTGGACCAGAAGCCGTTGAGAACGGGAATACCCGATAGAGCCAGGACGCCGACAAGGGTGGTAAACTGCGTCACGGGCATCAGCCTGCCCAGGCCGCCCATCTGCCGCATATCGCGCGTATGGACCGCATGGATGATGGCACCCGCACACAGAAACAGCAGGGCTTTGAAGATGGCGTGGTTGATCAGATGAAACTGACTGGCGTAGATTCCTCCGGCACCGACGGCGGCGACCATGAAACCGAGCTGGCTGACCGTCGAATACGCCAGCACGCGCTTCAGATCCCATTCGATGAGTGCCAGGATGCCGGCCACCAGCGCGGTGATTGCGCCCATCCAGATGACCGCGGTGAGCCACCAGCCCAGACCCATGAACATTGGATACGTCAGTGCCAGCAGATACACACCGGCATTGACGAGACAGGCGGCGTGAATGAGAGCGCTGATGGTAGTCGGCGCTTCCATGGCATCCGGCAGCCACACGTGCAGCGGAAACTGTGCGGATTTCCCTGCGGCGGCCAGAATGAAGCCGATGCCCGCCACCGACAGCTCCAACGCTGGTATTGCCCCGGCTTTGACGGCCTCCATGATCTCAAAGACGTTGGTGGTTCCGGCGGCCTGCCACAAGACAACGATACCCACCAGCAGGCCGATGTCACCAAAGCGGGTGACCACAAACGCCTTTGTCCCCGCCCGCACGGCCCTGGGATCCTCGTAGTAATAGGCGATGAGCATGTACGAACAGAACCCGATCATCTCCCAGAATATGTACATGACGATCAGGTTATCCGTCAGCGCCAGTCCGATCATGGAGCCGATGAACAGGATGGTCAGGCTGTAGTAGCGTGTCGGTGCGTACGTTTCTTCCTCTGGCTCCATGTACCTGACGGAGTAAATGACTGTGAGGGCTCCGATAACGCCCGCAACGACGGCGACCCAGACGCCGAAACCGGTAAGGTTGAAGCCGATAAAGATGGCCGACTGCGGTATCCAGACGAACTCCTCGCCGTTTGAGGCCGGAAGCTGAAGCAGCAGCAGTACGGTCAAAACTCCGGTGGCCACGGCCACGAGGACCGCAAAGGTCTTCATCAGCCGGTCGCTCGTCAGGCCCAGCAGCCACACGAGGACAGTGCCGAGGAGTGGGGTCGCGACGGTTATGAGTGCAAGGGTCTCGATAGTCGTGGCTACCTCATCCTTTCAATCGTCGCAGCGACGCCAGATCGAGACTGCCGGTCTGCCTGTGGGCCGACACCAGCAGTGACAGGGCGATTGCGGTGGTTGCAACCTCGATGCAGATAATGGTAATGACCATGGCTTCGCTGATGCGCATGATGCCGAATCCGTGGGCGTTGCCCCCCACCAGCACCGCCAGACACAGCGCCTTGGCCATAATTTCGATGCCGATGATCAGATGGATCAGGTTGCTACGGAAGATTGCGGCGTAAATGCCGAGACTAAACAGGAACAGGACTGCAATCCAATATACGTTCCACATGTTCCCTATTGTCTCTCCTTCACGAGGGCGAGGACTCCGTAGGTGGCAGTAAACAGCAGTGCCAGTTGGCCGACCACGTCCAGTGTCCGGACATTCCACAGCGCATCCCGCAGCTCAACGATCTGCACCTTCAGGGGTTGTGGTGCGCTCTGGTCAAACACCAGCACCTGGACGAGGATGATAAAAATGAATGCGCACAAAACAATGGCGAGGATGAATTTGCCTTTCATTGGTCCGTATCGTGCCTCGCATTCACCGATGAAATAGCCGCAATGAACAGCACCGTGATCAGACCGGCACACACACTCAACTCAAAAGCCCCGGCGTACGGGGCTCCCAGTTTAAAAAACAGACCTGCCAGAACGACGCTGAGTACGGCCAGACAGAGTGCAGCCCGGAGCAAATCACGAAGGTGTACGGCGAGGATTGCACATATCACAATGACGACAAGGCCGGCTATGACCCACGCATCCATTCATTAACACCTGCTTGGGGCACTATTTCAGGACATGACAGCAGTCGTCCCACGGCAATGCGTTTTGTGTGGAGAAGTATGGTTTTCGACCCGTCAATCGTGGTGTAACGAAGATTGAACCCGTCTCCCCAGTCGTGCCCGAAAAACCGCACTCAGTATATTCAGATTTTTGGGGCCTGTCAAGGAATGGACCGGAAAACTCACAAAGAAACTGTTGATTGATATGTCATACGCTGCAACTTCCGGACAGTGACCGCGCTTTTGCTATTCGCGGGAGCTCACAAGTGGCTCGATCGTCTCATGCAGAACCCCAAAACACTCCCCGGGGGTCAATTCGCCGCGCAGCAGTCGGTGCACGTGGTTCTGTATAACCCCGCTCACCTGTAGGTAGCTGGGGATATTGGCGCGTCTGCGGGCAGTGCGAAGCATTTTGAGCAGTCGCGGATAATCGGGGTTGAAGGCCACGACCTCGTGGTCCTCGTACAGCGCTTCAATGCTGGGGAGGGGGCCGCCGCGCAGCGCACGCTCCTTCTGTACGGAGGTGCTGGTCATGAACTTGATAAACTCGCGCGCCGATTGTGGCGCCCGTGCGCCCCGGGGAATGCCATAATGCCAGGAGCTGAGGTAGGTGTGGCTTGAGGTGCCAAGAGGCCCGCGCGGCGGTGGGGCAATGCCGACTTTCCCCCGGACCGGTGAATCGAGGTCACCGGCCGCCTGCGCGATGCTGGGAAGTCCGGTCAAAAAGACACTCTGCCCGGCCAGAAAACGGCTCTGCGGCTCGATGCCGTGAGCGCCGGTGAGCATATCGGCGGGCGTCAGTTCGTGCTTGTGGATCAGCTCGTACATATATGTCAGCGCCTGCAGGGTCGGCTCCTGGGCCATCGAGAATGCCCCGTTCTCATAGATACTCCCCCCGTTGCTCCACAGATTCATCAGGAAACTGGTGGACAGCCCCTCGTACGGATAGGCGGGGAACTGGTACCCGATGAGATTGTCCTCCGGCTTTTGCTGCACAATAGTCCTGGCCTGTTCGATCAGTTCATCCCAGGTTTCCGGCGGCGCGTCAAAACCGAACTCCTCAAGCAGATCGCGGCGGTACAAAAGCACCCCGCAGACGGCCATGGCCGGGATGGCATAGAGCCTTCCACGGTGACGGCCGGCGCTGAGCATTTCGGCCATGTGTCGGTCGAGCTGCCCGACCTCCAGCAGATCGTCAAGGGGCAAGAGCCGGTTCATCCTGAAAATCTCCGGCATCCAGTACATGCACAGCGGAGCAACTGACAGATCGGCCCGCTGAGCCTGAAGAGCCGTCTGCACCGTCTCCATGGCCTCGTCGGGATTATAAGGAAGCTCCAGGCTGACGGTGCGGACCCGTGGGTGGGTCTGGGCGAAACGCTCCAGAAGCTCCTGGTTGTGCTCTTCGTCAACCTGCGAGAAACTGCGCACCGAAAGCGTCACTGTGGCCGCTCTGGCCGTTCCGGCCATGACGCCCTCGGTGCCCTCAAAGCGGCTTCGCACCTGCATCCCCGTCGGGTCAATGGTATAGCGCCGAATGTCCCGGTCGTGGTGACATCCGCGCATCTTCAGAACCGAAATGGCGCGGTGTATCTCGCTTTCCATCTCCAGATACTTCATCAGGATGATGCCGTCAACGATGATGGAAATGTGCTCACTGGTCACATACGTCTGGCCGAACAGCTCCGGAACCTCGGTGGTCAGCACCGAAG
>JBKHJK010000587.1:0-2666 GCA_046538215.1 Armatimonadota bacterium | reverse complement strand
CCCATGAAACAGCGCCCGCTGAAAGTCGGTTGCCTGTCGGTGCCCCGCGACGAAATGCGTGATGAAGATTCTGACACAGACCGGGTGGCCGCATCAGCCGACGGATCAGCCAGGTCATTAGAGCGTGCGTCTGCCTCTCCTGAAGCTTCGAAAAAAGCCGCCATGGCGGACTACGACGTCTTCCAGTAGTCTTATTCGTCGGCGGATTTGTTGAGGGATCCGGTGTTGCGGTGCCGGTTTCCAAAACAGCCCGAACGCTGTTGGGAGGGACAGGATTCGTGCGCAGCAGTCGAGACCACCCGCTTCGCCGACAACCCCAGCAGCCCCGCGCTACCACGGGCAAAAACTCCTGGACTGATCGCCACAGAGCCGTGGTGGCCAGCTATATTTTTCTTTTCTTTCTCGCTGTCATCGTCCTGCGGCTCGCGCACATCCAGCTTTTCACTGCCGGCTATCTGGTCAAGCACGTGGCACCGCTGGTGGAACCGGGCGCGCGCAGCTATATGGCACGTCCGGGGCGAATTCTTTCCCGCCAGCACCAGGTCCTGGCTGAAAGTCTCTCCTCCTTCAGCCTCGTCGCGAACCCCACCCGAATGCGCGAACACGGCGAATCGTATGTCGGTGTCGCCCAGGAGCTGGCCGCAATCATCGGTGTCGAGTGGCAGACACTTCACCAGAAGCTCGTCAACCACTCCGACAGGCGGTACATCGTTCTCAAACGCTGGCTGGATCTGGATGACGTTGCGCGGATACGAGAGAAGAAAATCAAGGGTGTCTATCTGGATTCGAACTACCGGCGGCGGTATCCCCACGGGCGTCTTGCCTGTCACACCGTCGGCGGCCGCAACAAATTCCACATTCCGCTTTTTGGCATTGAACACCGCTACCGGATAGTGCTTGACGGCAAGGAGGCCGTGTCAGCCTCTTTGACCGACCGGTCGGGACAACCGGTGCCCGGCCAGGAAGACGAAACTCTTCCCCCCACTCCCGGCAAGGATATTGTTTTGACACTCGATCTGCGGCTCCAGAAGTATATTGAGGGAGCCATGGATCGGCTGATGGAGCGCGCACAGCCGAAAGCCGCCTACGCAGTTGTACTGGAGCCACACGGTGGGGACATTCTTGCGATCGCCAGCCGGCCCGCATATAATCCAGATTATCTGGCTTCGGGCCGCTCCCCTGTTGATGAAACCACGTCATTCGCCGAGGCAGCCCGCTTTGGCGCTGTCGCCGATCAGATTGACCCTGGCTCGACGTTTAAAGTGCTCCTCGCGGCGGCCGCACTCGAATCAAAGGTCATAGATGAAGACGACACATTCCGCTGTGATGGTCAGTTTAATGCCGGTGGAAAGCCAATAAACTGCTGGGGGAGGTATGCGACCCGGGGACATGGCGACGTGAATCTGGAGCGCATGGTGGCGATGTCGTGCAATGTGGCAGCGGCAAAAACAGCCCTGAAGCTGGGAGCCGAAAAGTACGTGGCATTCCTCCGACAGGCGGGCGTGGGGGCTGCCCCCAAAAGCGGATTGCCGGGCGAAACCTCCGGACGTCTTCGGTCTGCAAAGAATATGCCGCGACGCGACCTCGCCTCTCTCGGTTTCGGACAGGGTCTCAGCGCCAGTCCACTGCAGATTACTGCAGCTATTGCATCTCTCGCCAATGAGGGACGAGCGATTCAGCCGCATGTCATTGCTTCTGTATTGAACCGCGACGGCTCGGTCTTCTGGCAGCCAGATCTGCCGGAGCCACAACGCTTGTGCAGCCCGGAGGCGGCCCGAACCGTGCTGCGGGCCATGGTATCCTCTGTCGAATCCGGCACTGCCGCCGTCGCGAAGATCGAGGGTGTTGACATAGCTGCAAAAACCGGTACCGCTCAAAAATGGGACCCCGACAACCGGCAATATTTCCCGGACCGCCATGTGACATCTTTCGTCCTTATCTGTCCGGCCGACGCACCACGATATGTCATTTTTGTTGCCGCCGATGATCCCAAATTCGGCCGCCACGGTTCAGATGTGGCCGGGCCGACTGCCCGGGATATCGCCTCATTTGCACTCCGCCAGTTGTGAGCTGGATCAGGGAGAACGTCATGGCACAACCGCAAACCAAAAGGCTTACGGCCATGCTTGAAGGCCTGGAGCATACCTTTACCTCCGGTGGCGATGTGGAGGTCACGGGGGTTAGTGCCGATTCGCGGGAGGTTTGTCCCGGATCGGTCTTCGTCGCCATCGAAGGCTACGAGACCGACGGGCACAGGTATATCGCCGACGCGGTGGAAAACGGGGCCGTAGCGGTGGTGTACGAAAAAGCGCAATACACTGACAGTATCCCTGGTGACGTCTCCGGTATCATCGTTCCCGACAGCCGCCGGGCGGTGGCGATCATCGCCGACAGGTTCCAGGACCACCCCTCGGGGGATCTGCAGATTGCGGCGATCACCGGCACAAACGGCAAGACCACCTGTGTACATCTCGTTGACAGCATCTTTCGTGCTGCCGGCCATACGACCGGGACCATTGGCACCCTCGGATGGACAATTGGCAATGAAAGCCATCCCGGAGACCGCACGACGCCGGATGCCGTGGAGCTGCAGGAAATCTTCGCCGAGATGCGAGACCGGGGCGTGACCCATGCGGCGATGGAGGTTACCTCCCACGCTTTGGACC
>JBKHJK010000586.1:0-2669 GCA_046538215.1 Armatimonadota bacterium | reverse complement strand
ACCTCCGACCTCAAGGTTATGAGCCTTGCGAGCTACCAGACTGCTCCACCGCGCGTCACTGTGGATAGTATAGCAGCCTTTGGTCGGCTTGTAAAGGGTATGGCGGATTCCATCAGTTATCTGCCAGAAATCCGCCAATTCCTCCAGGCCTCAACTCCCGCGCGTGCTCAGGAGCTATATTCACGCTCAAATCGATGGGATCCGGCGGGTCACACATCTGTCCCACGAACACCGCATACATGATTTCCACGAGTTCAGAGCCGCTGTTGAGCCCGCCGCGGAACCGAAGGTCGGATTTTGTTTCCAGGGACTGCGGAATACACACCGGTTGGGGATCCACCGGCATTGGTGGAATTTTTTCCACCCATGGCTTCGGTTCGCCGGGAATATTGAACCGAAACACGAGCGGGTCAGAAACACCATTCGCTGGTGCCGAAAACTGCTGCGTTGCCGCGGTGGTCACTTCCCACGTGCCCGGCACATCTATTTCCAGATTGCCGCCGATATCACGTTCCAGGAAGTTAAACATTTGCACTGAAACCTCATGTTCGTCGCCGGGTGCCAGCAGTCTCCCCTTGCGCAGCACCGTCGCTGTCGGGAAATGCACCACCGGGAAAACGCGCTTCAGCATGCGTCTTTCGACCTTTATGAGCTCTTCGGCGGCGGCGATTTCTGATCGTGCCAGGATTACACCACCACGCATCCCCGTCTGTTGCGCCATATCGAGGTGTTTTTTGGCGCGGAACAAAAGCTGCCAGGTGAATGGGGGCTGCCCCTCGGTCTCTCGAATACTGGCCTCCACCCCGGCGAGCCGCGCTCTCAGGTGATCAATCGTCTCCGGCGAAGACCGCCAGGTGTTACTGAGATGAGCGCCGCTGTCGCTGATACGCGCCAGCCAGTACTGCATCTCCAAGAGCCGGTACATGACACCAATCGCACGCGGTGTCACGTCGCCGTCATTGACACATCGGCGAGCCACCTGCATGACGCCGGTTTCGACGCACGAGAGTGCCTCCGCCAGTGCAGCAACATCGCCTGGCTGCCCATCTGCGGCCCGGGCTATCGCCTTCCCCAGCGATCGCTTATAGTCATCTTCAACCCGGTTGACGAGGTCGTTCTTCAGATTACTCACACCGTACCAGATGCAGTGACCTGCTTTCTGCCCGAATTTTGTGTCCATATACAACCGATACCGCTTCTGCAGGGCCCTGCTGAGATACTCGTCGGCACAACCCAGGATCATCAGGGGAGTGCGAGACAGCTTCCGTCGCCTGGTTCCGGTCTCGCCAATGTCCCGCAGCCGGCCCATGACGCTCACCTCCTGAGCGCCGGGAGGAATCCGGATTTGCGCACTGACCCCATGGTCGCTCCAGGCGCACAAAAGAGGCCGGCCATCTTTCAACAGCACGTGCGCTTCAGTGAGTGGGCCGAGATCAACTGGTCCCACGTACGCGGCGTCTGTGAGCCAGTGGCGGGCCGCTGCAAATCCCACGAAAAGTCGCGTGGGGACGAGTCCGCCGTTCTTTTCGTGCAATAGTGCATTCTGGGCGCCGCGCGCATCCGGTGGAGCGGCCCATTGATTGAAGCAACTTGAACGGAAGTGACTGTCCTCATCCCACGCCATGAGCCGGATTCGGGTGCGGAACAGATCCCCAGGAAGCTGCTGATGGTCGCAAAACTCCTCGCCGTGCCAGCGATACTGCAGAACACTTTCGTTCAGGGTATTTTTTCGGGGGAAGCCGTTGATCCACGTCAGTTGATAGATACCACGCCGCCAGGCGGCGATGTGATCGTAGGTGTCCCAACTGGGATGCCATGCCAGGCGCTGGAAGTACAGCTCACCCGAATTGGCCGCCACCAGGCACATGCAGTACCAGTTTCCGGTGGAACCGCCATAGACCGTCGGTGTGTTCGGCTGGTGCTGTTTGACAATGGAATCAGTCACTCGCAAAAGATCCATATACCGTCCCCAGCTCCCGGTGTAGAACATCAAATCGGCCTCATTCCACAACTCCCAGGAATGGATAAACGGTTTAACCTGCTTCGGGGGAGCCTCTCCTTCGGGAACGATGTAGTCGGGTGGCCATTGAACCGTCTCATCTTCGACAGCCTCGATGACGGTTCGGACGTAACGGCCCCAGCGTATGACATCATTGGGCTGCCAGGTGAATTGCGCCGCACGTGTCCATTCATCAAGCCCGTTTGCCGGCGGCACTCGCGTCCACTTCGGCGTATATCCAAATGTGCCCATCAGCTGCACACCGTATTTTTGCATCGGCTTCATGTGGTCCCGGACCCATGTCAGGTCCAGCTGATCTCGCTCGCGCTCGATGTTCGGCCACACCATGTCTGTGCGCACACACCGGATGCCCACCAGCGCCATTGCCGCGTAATACGGCTCCGAAACCGTAGTTATCTGCATGTGGAACAGGCCGTCATCGCCAAACGTACTTTCGTAGGCGCGTGGAATGACGCAAAAAGCATCAGTCACCCTTTCCCCACCAATATGGAACACCAGCTCGTACCAGCCGTAGGAAAACCGCCCGGGGATCTGGATGCTACTCAACCGACGCCCGCCGAGGGTGGCTGTGCCCACGTGCACACGCCGGCCGCTGTCGTCATACACGCTGTAGGTGGCAATCTGTCGGGGCCCGTCGGCGCTTACAAGC
>JBKHJK010000585.1:0-2679 GCA_046538215.1 Armatimonadota bacterium | reverse complement strand
AATTCTCACCTGATCCGTGCAAACTGCGCACGTCTCAGGCCGAGCCACGGGGAGTGTAGGTTTTCTGGTCAGACTCTGATCGCCGAGTCAGGGGGAGGATGGGTTTTCTGGTCAGACTTTGATTGCCAGGCCACGGACTTCTCAAAGCAACGGGGATCTGAGCGGTTTGTGGCAAATCACCCGCTGAGCATAAAAAGACCGGCCCCGCATTGGAGGCCGGTCTTTGCTTTGGTTATGTTCACAGTCGGAGGCGTCTATTCCCGCAGCTTCGCGTCAAATTCCTCCGCCAGGTGGCTGACGATATCCTCCACCAGTGCGTCAACCTCTTCATCGGTCAGGGTGCCCTCGGGCGTGCGGAATATCAGCTTGAAGGCGAGTGACCTTTTGCCCTCTCCGAGTGTCTCCTCGTCGGCGAAAAGGTCGAAGAACTCCACCTCGCTGAGCGGCTCTCCAGCGGCGTCTTTAATCGCCTGCTGGATCGCGGCCACCGTATTGTCTTCGGTGTCTTCGACGACCACCGCGATATCCCTCAGCGCGGCCGGGAAGCGTGAAAGCTGCTCATAGGTCTCATGCATCTCGGCGGCGTCTATGAGTGCGTCGAGGTCCACTTCGAACACGAAGACGTCCTGCTGCAGTTCGTATTTCTCCCGCACGTCGTCATTGATTTTGCCGATGAAGCCGACGGCCGCCCCGTCGAGCATGACACCTGCGCACTGCCCGGGATGGCAGGAGGGATGGGTGCTCCGCTCGTAAGTGACATTCTGCACACCCAGCTCATCCACAAGCTGCTCGACAATACCCTTGACATGGAAGAAGTCGGGGGTGGCGGCGTCCTCGCCGAGGTTCCACCTGCTTGTCCAGAACGGGCCCATGACAAGCCCGGCTGCATGCTGGCGCTCTTCCGGCAGGGGCTCGGTCTCGCGAGGGATGAAAATATGTGCGATTTCGTACAGCCGCACTGTCCCCACGCGCTGCCGCTGGTTGTGCTCGCACTGCTGCATGAGTGTGGGCACAAGGACGGTGCGCATGTGGCTTTGTTCCTCGATCATGGGGCTTGCCAGTGGCACCATCTCGCGTTCGGAAGCGTCCTCAGGGAAGCCCAGACGGTCGAAGTCTTCCTGTGAAATCATGGCAAAGCCGATAGACTCATTGAGACCTGCCGCCCGAAGTGCCTCACGCGCACGACGCTCCAGCTTCTGCTCGCGGGTGAAAACGCCGCTCTGGTTGAGGCTGCCGGGAACCGTGGTGGGGATGTTGTCATACCCGTGAACGATGGCGACCTCCTCGATGACGTCAATTTCACGCTCGACATCGGGCCGGAAGGTGGGCACGGCCACCTGGATGGTTTCGCCCTCAGCCTCCGCGCCGAATTGAAGCCGCTGTAGATACTCTTCCATCTGCTCGGCGGAAATGTCGGTGCCCAGGATGTCGTTGCAGCGCTGGACACGAAGCTGCACCTCGCGAGGCGAGGGATCAATGGCACAGGCGTCAACGGCGTCGCCGACGATCTGTCCACCGGCCGTTTCCTGCAGCAGGGCGGCAAGCCGCGCCAGTGTCCGGAGCGTACCGCCAGGATCGACGATGCGCTCGAAGCGGTAGCTGGCCTCGCTGCTCAGACCCAGGCGCATGGCGGTCTTGCGGATGGTGATGGCGTCGAAATGGGCGCTTTCAAGCAGCACCTTTTCGGTGTCCCACGTCATCTCGGTATCCGCCCCGCCCATAACACCTGCGATGGCCACCGGCCCGTTGGGGTCGGTGATAAGCAGGTCTTCGGCGGTCATGGTGCGCCACTGCTGGTCCAGTGTCAGCACCTGCTCGCCCTCCTCGGCCCTGCGGACGATGATGTGGCCGTCTTTGAGGAGATTGTAGTCGAAGCCATGCAGCGGCTGGCCGAGCTCGAGCATCACGTAGTTGGTGCAGTCCACCAGGTTGGCGATCGGGCGCATTCCGGCGGCTTCGAGACGGTAGCCGAGCCAGTCGGGGCTTTCGGCGGCCTCGAGGTTCTCCATGACCAGTCCGCTGTATCGCGGGCAGGCCTCCGGATCGGACAGCTCGATGGTCATCTGCTCGCTATCCGCTTTCGTGTCGCCACTGATCACATCGCCCAGCAGATCCATGTTTATTTCGGGCATTGACCACTCGGCACCGAGGATTGCCGCTGCATGGCGGGCAACCCCCGTCAGCGACAGCAGGTCACCGCGGTTGGAGGTCACGGAGGTGATCAGGACGTCGTCGGAGGCCTCACCGTCTTCAGAGGTCCAGTCATCTATGGCCTCGACTTCCAGCCCCCCCATGGTGAGTTCGTGGGCAAGGGTTTCAACATCTATATCGGCCTTCAAATATTCCATCAGCCAGGAATATGGTACTCTCATCTGTGTTCCTCCTGGGAGTGTTTCATACTGTTGTCAGGTCGGGTCGCGTGTGAAAGAATCGTCAGGAAAACTGGTTTAAAAAGCGCATGTCGCCGCTGTACAGAAGCCGGATATCGTCAATGCCGTGTCTGAGCATGGCGAAGCGCTCGATGCCGCCACCGAAGGCAAAGCCGGTGTATTTTTCAGAATCGTATCCGACGCCCTCGAGGACATTGGGATCCACCTGGCCGGCTCCCATAACCTCCAGAAAGCCGGTGTGAGAGCAGACGTGGCACCCTTTGCCCCCGCAGATGGTGCAGGTGAGGGC
>JBKHJK010000584.1:0-2682 GCA_046538215.1 Armatimonadota bacterium | reverse complement strand
CTTCAATCCGCGTCATCGAGCCCCCTCGTGCCAGGCGCAGGTCACTGCCCAGCAGCCGGAAATCGCCGCTTTCAGTGACACGAAGGCCCAGGGAATTGTGAATGTCCTCCATCAGCATGTCCTCAAGCATGATCCGCTCGCATTGATGAACGCGCACCCACCGCGACCGCGGATTGTCAGGTCGGACGACCAGGCCCTCCAGGCGGATGTTACTGACCTCGCTCAGGACCACCGCGTAGGCATCCTCAGCGGCTTCAACGCCGGTCAGCACCGCATCTCGCCGGGGCTCGGCGCGGAAGATGATGGGGGCTTCTTTCTCCCCCGAATTCACAGGCCGCAGCTCTCCAGGATACTCCCCGGGGGTAAGCACCACGGTGTCGCCCGGGCCCGCCTGAGCCGCGGCATATTCCAGCGACGCCCACGGTTGGTCGGCCGTCCCTGCGCTGTCGTCACTTCCTGCGGGTGACAGATAATACGTATCCGCCACCGCCATACAGCAGCAAAGCATCATTGTGAGGGCGATCACCAGAAAGACTCTGGCACTGCGCATCGAATCACTCCTTGGGGCGATTGGGTGGCTGGGGCTCGCGGACAGTGTAGTACTCTTTATGCGCTTCATCAACCGATTCGACGTTCCCGTCCTTGATGACGAGGTTAATATTGTCTCCGTCATAGAGCACGGAAATGTCCTCCAGCGGGTCTCCGTCAACGATGATCAAATCGGCTTTCTTTCCCGGCTCCAGCGTCCCGATTTCATCATCAATCCTGTAGGCCCGGGCGGTGGTCTTTGTGCTGGCGCAGATCGCCTCCATGGGTGTGAGGCCGCAGCCGACCAGTTCCTGCAGCTCCCACATCGTGGCGTCTCCGATCTTCCAGGCGTGCGCGGATCCGGGATAATCACACCCCACGCACATCTTCACCCCCAGCTCATGGGCGAGCCGGGTTCCCTCCCGGTGGATTGGCTGTGATTCTTTCATCTCATCCGCCATCCACGGCCGGTCGGGCCAGGCGGCGATGTTCTTGTCACACGTCACTCGTAGCGTGGGCATAAAGTACAGGTCGTTTTCGAGAATCCCACGCACGCCCTCTTCATCAATGAAGGCGCCGTGATGGATCATATCTATACCTGCATCAATCGAGTTGTTGATGCCGGGCTGGGTGTGGGCATGGACGGCGACGGGGATGTTCCACGCATGGGCCTCGTCAGCCAGGGCTTCCAGCTCCTCGCGGGTGTAATTGCGCACCGAGCAGTCCTCGTCTTCGGCCCAGAAGCCACCTGAGGCAGCAGTTTTGATGAAGTCAGCTCCGGCCTCCACCATTTCCCGCACCGCCTTGCGAACCTCCCACGGCCCGTCAGCGGCACGAAACTTCACATGGCCGAAGGTCGGTGTGACGATGCAGCCGGCCACCATTCGCGCACAACCGCGAACGTCGCCGGATTCTATACCGTCACGCAGCTCGATCCCGCGGACGTTCGCTGAAACGCTGCAGATGGTTGTGATGCCGCGCTGCAGTGATAGTCTCAGGGTGCGCTGACCGCCCGGATTTCCGCCGACGTGGGCGTGCCCTTCGATGAGTCCGGGCATTACGGTTTTGCCTGCAGCGTCAATTTCCATTGCGTCTTCGGGTATCTCGATGTCTTCGACACTTCCCACTGCTTCAAAACGCCCGTCGCTGATCAAAACACCACCGCTGTCAATTGGTTCAGCTCCGGTGCCGTCAATAATCCGTCCATTGATCACGGCTATCGGTATGGACATGGTCTTCCTCCCATGAGTCCCGTACTGCTATTGATTGAGTGAAAATGCTGCGGCCTGAGAGCCGGCTGTTGCAAGCACGAACGGTTCCTCCTGCCCTGCCACAGACAGTGAATCGACCGCCGCGCCAAGATCTGCGGCACCTTCGACCGTCCCGTCCGCTCTTACGAACACAACTGTACCGTTCTTCAATCCGGCGGAAATGCCTCCATCGTATATGGCAAGGCAGCGTATGGCGTCACCGAGCGCTCTTGACCACACGAGCGTTCCATCGGAACTGAAACAGAGTGCGCGTCCGCTCGCCAGGCCGGCAACGATCTCCACGGCCCCGTCAGCGTTGATGTCTGCGACCGCCATATCCGCCACGAAGCGGCTGCGGGGCTCGGCCGGGCCGAAGACCTGCTGCCAGATGGGCTTTTCGTCATGCGTCAGTGCGCGCACATCGTTCCAGTGTCCGGAGCGGGCCACGATGACCTCTTCGACCGAATCGCCGTCCAGGTCCGCCGTCTCCACCGCCGCCACGCCCTGCTGCTGCCACTGCCGCATCGAGGTGCCTCCTTCGGGAATGAAGCGGTAGCCGCCGTTTGTGACCACCCTGTGATTGGCCCCGACGATGCTGATGAAGGCATTTCCGCCAGCCCACTGGGCCCCGAGAACCTGCAGAGACTCGCCGGGCAGCTCCAGAAGCGCAAGATCCTCCAGGTCACCAAAGCTGATCGGCACCCGCTCGATGAGCCCACCGTCCAGTGACCAGAACTCCATGGTGCTGGAGCGGCCGAGCACGATCTCTCGCTGGCCGTTCCCGAGGTCGGCGACCATCAGGGACCGGATACCCCACTTGCGCTCCGGGTCCGTGAACCACGGGGCATACCACCCGTCGCCCTCGCGGAAGGTTTCCGAGACGTGGGATTCGGCCGTCCACAGC
>JBKHJK010000583.1:0-2683 GCA_046538215.1 Armatimonadota bacterium | reverse complement strand
GATCAATCCAGCGGTCCAGCGCCGAAAAATCCATCGGCTCGGTGATATACCCATCTTCATCAATGGAGCCGTCCTTCGGGAATGGAATCACCCGTGTGCTGCCCCACGGTGCATCCACGAAATGCGATTGGAGCGTCTCCACCAGACGGTCGGCCACCCAGGTGTCGGGGGCGTGGCTTGGTTTGTCACCGATGTAATCCCAGCAGAAGGCCGAAACACGCGGGCGGTCGAGCTCGACATCGCCCACCTCAATTTCAGCCGGCACTTCCAGAGAATAACCGGGGGCCTCAACTGCAATGTGGCCGGTGTAGATTCCGGCGGGCGTATCCTCTGCACGAACCGTCAGCCACACCTGCTTTGTGATACCTGCGGGGATGAAGATCCGCGGCACCCCGGCACGGTTCGTGCGGGCCACCGGCAGGGCGTTGGAAACCACCTGCCGCTCCTGGGTCTGCACGTACTGCACCTCGTGAACGGTCACCACCTCGTCCGGAAGGCCGGGGATATTCACATCCACGGTCACCGGCAGGCGCTGGTGTGTGTAGTTGGTGACGTTGAAGGCGGCCGATCGGTATTCGCCCTTCATGACCGGTACATTCACCGTGGCGGGAGCATCGGTGGGCGCGTCCATCGGCTCCAGCAGATCCCAGCGGTTGGAATGCCAGGCGAAGAACTCCGGATATCCCTGCCCGCGCCTGAGGTCTGCATTTGCGGCATAGATGCGGCGGTGCAGATCGTTGTACGGCAGTCCGCGCCAGAAGTCTATGTCCTCCACGGGCAGGTTTCGGACAAGCTGCTGACATTCATCCAGCTCTCGTCGGATGTCGTGCGCTCGCTCCGCACCGATGGATGCGGCATCCACCATGCGCCGGAGCCTCTGAATGTCGTACATCAGCCGCACGCCAACGATGCTTTCGAGGCGGTGATCCGCGATGCATTGCTCGATGCTTTCGACGGGCTCCCCGGCGTCTGCGTCCTCCACAGCAAAGTCTCCGCCGTACACCTCGACTTCGTCACAGAAGAGATACTTCGATGACGCGCACACGAGCAGCCGGACATACCGCCCGGCTGCGTGAAGATCGTCCGTGACATAGCGGTGGATGAGATAGTCCTGCGGCGCCGGTAGGCCGTGCTCACCGCTAAGCGATATCAGGTCACCATGGTACTGAAAGTTCTCGCCGTCGTCGCTGGTCAGGATGAAGATCATCGCGGGCCAGCCGACACTGGCGGTACCTGCGGCGCTGCTGAATGAGAGGCCCGAAATCGGCTGGATCTCGCCGAGGTCAATCGTGATTGTCACCGGATCGCGAGGCTGCCAGCCGACGGTGCTTTGCTGGGTCCAGAAGTAGCCGACCGTGTGTTTGCCGTCGGTGAGCTGCTCACTGTCGCCCTCGTCCGCACACAACGCGTACGTCGGCTCCGCCGACCAGGTATAGTCTTTGCCCAGTGCGATATTCTCACCTGGCTGTGGTCCCGCGTAGCCACCCGTTGCTACTGAGGTCGGGGCTGCTTCGTCGGCGAGAGCGATCTCTATGCCGTCAATCCACGCCGAACCGGGGCGGCTGTGCGGCTCGGCCTGCAGGTCGCCGTAGATTCTCACCGCCGCCGTCGTTACCTCGCCGGAGTTAAAGCGCGCGCTGACATGCGTCCATTTCTCGCCCCCGTCGCCATGGACAAGGGCCAGGAAATGCGACTCATTCCGTATCCTGATCCCTACGGCGGGGTTGGTGGTGCCGTCGGATTTCAGCCACGCCGACAGCACGTATTCCGCCTGTGGCTTTAGCACGACGGCCTGGCGGAGGTAACATTCCTCCCCGGTCTCCTGGAGGGTGTACTGTACACACCGGTTGTCCCCCACCCCATCTGCATCATTGATGAAAAAGGCATCCACGGCGGTGGGGGTCGGCTGCCAGTTTTCCGGCACCGCTCCGGCCTCACCGGCCTCAAAATCGGCGTTGTGCAGCCCAACATCTGCAGCATATCCGACAGCGGCTGTCAGAATACAGATGGCGCATACGATGAAAGTCAGTCGGCGCATGTTGGGTCCCTCCGGAGATTGCACATTTTATTGGATGCAGGCGATCTCAATCCGGTCTCCAACTCCGTACTGCCACACAGAGATGACCTCACCGGCGTAATCATCCACCAGCACGGCCTCTGTGACCGGATCGGCGAAATACACGCGGGACTGCGAGCTTGACTCCCGTGAGGCTCCCCGCAACATCCGCGCTTTATCTCCTTTACCCAGCCACGAGCCTGCGAAGAACAGATGGCGGGTGCTGGCGAGCTTCCCTTCTTCGTCAGCATGGCCGGTGGCGTAGAGGAAATATTCGGCGATATCCATGGCCCCGTCCTCCACACTTTGCACGGGTCCACGGGCGAGCAGTGCTGAGGTGTCCAGCGTCAGCCGAATGAGGTCATCGTCAGCCCGGACCTTTTCTATGCGGAACATGGCGCTGCGGTGGTCGTTGTAAATGCGCACCGCCCGGCCCGGCTCAAGCTGCTTCTCCATCTCGGCGGAATACTCAACCACCACCTCGCGGGTGCGATAGTCGAGGGCGGTGATGGTGCCTGTGAGATATCCGGGGCCCTGGTCGGGAGCGTACTGGCCGATCTGCACATCGCGGGTGGTCTGTTCATCGCGCTCCGACATCACGCGCACACCGTGGGCACGGTGCTGCGT
>JBKHJK010000017.1:0-12564 GCA_046538215.1 Armatimonadota bacterium | reverse complement strand
GGTTTATACGGCCGGTGGTCCCATTGACTCGTCACCGGCGCTGGCCGGAGACCTGGTATTCTTTGGATGCGATGATGGTGACATCTACGCTCTCTCCGCGGCAACCGGAAAGCAGGTATGGAGCTTCACCGCGGGAGCGCCGATCACCGCGTCGCCGGCGATTTCGGACGGCAAGATGATCATCGGCAGCACCGACGGTGCCATCTACTGCTTTGGCCGGTGATATGAGGAGCTGTTTCCGACTTTCACTTTGTCCGGGCCGGTTCAATACGTGTCAGTTCCTGATTATCAAACCTACCAAAAACATTTCGGGGTGTGGCGATGATTCGTGGAATGAAAGTCAGTCTGGTCGTTGTTTGTATGGCTCTGGCAGTGACAGCATTTGCAGCAGAATGGTCCCAGATTCTCGGGCCAAACCAGGATAGTATCGCTCCTGACACGGGCATCAATAAAAACTGGAACGATAATCCTCCTCAGAAGTTGTGGCAGGTCTCGCTGAGTGACAACGGCTATGCAGGGCCGTCTGTCGCCGACGGCAAAGTCTTCATCATTGACCACTCCGGCAGCAACGACATTGTCCGGGCATTTAATCTGCAAAATGGCCAGGAAGTCTGGCGATACAGCTACGCGGACGCCGCGAAGCACAATTACGGTTTTGCCCGTGCCACTCCAACGTATGACGAGGGCCGTCTGTACACCATCAGCCGCACCGGGAATGTGCACTGTCTGAATGCCTCTGATGGCTCGGTGGTGTGGTCCATGAATATGAAGTCGCAGTTTGATGGACAATCACCCAAATGGGATTATGCGGCCTCCGCATTTATTGACGGCAGCAAGCTGATCCTCTGTCCCGGCGGCAACCGCGCCCCGGTTGTTGCGCTGAATAAGATGGACGAATCCACCATCTGGACGGGTGGCGCCAGCGGCATGGCGGGATATGCAACACCGAAAAAAGCGACGCTGCAGGGCACCGAGCAGTACGTGATCTTCACCGCCGACAAGCTCACCGGCGTTCGGGCCAGTGACGGACAGGTCATGTGGACCTTCCCGTGGCCCACCAAGTACGGTGTCAATGCCGCGACGCCCGTCATCGGCGGAGACTACATTTTTATCAACACGGATTACGGGAAGGGCTGCGGCCTCATTAAGATTACCGATAATGGCGCCGAGAAGGTGTGGACGAACACGGCCATGCAGTCGCATTTCAACTCCGCTGTTTTCTACAACGGCTACGTTTTTGGGATCGGCAATCCGGGCTTCCTGGTGTGCCTGTACTCTCACACCGGTGAGGTTATGTGGCAGGAGCGCGGTTTCGAACGCGGCGGGCTCATCGCCGTTGACGGCACTCTCATCGCACTCGACGGCAAAGGCGGGGATCTCGTCATGGTCGAAGCGACCGCGGACGAATACCGGGAACTCGGACGCATGAAGCCGCTGGGCGGACAGAGCTGGACTGCCCCGATCATCGCCGACGGCAAGCTCATCATCCGCAACAAAAACGCGATGTGCTGTCTCGATCTGAAGTAGTCGATACTGTGTCTGAACAATCGGACGCGCGGAAAATGTCGTGGTTCGGTGCGGGACTGAAATTCGGCATCGGCTCCGTGGTATATGCCGCGGTCGCCGCCGCCCTTCAGAAAGTGTATGACCCGGCCCTGACGCTGACGGCACTTCCACGACCGATCGCGTGGATTGTAGGGGCGGTGCTCGTTGTTGCCGGCGGTGTTGTGTACGGTCTCTCCGTCATCCAGCTCCGGCGGTCATTCCGCAACGGCAGGCTGCATAAGACGGGGATCTATGCCTATGTGCGCCATCCAATCTACGGTGCATTTATCCTGCTGGTCGTGCCCGGCCTGGTGATTGCCGCGCGCTCCATCTCCGGCCTCACCATTCCGTTTGTGATGTATCTGCTTTTTCGCGCATTCATCGGTGAGGAAGAAAAGCATCTCAAAAACGTATTCGGCAATGAGTACGAAACATACCACCAGAGCGTTGGCGCAATTCTGCCGAAACTACACCGCGATCCGGATGGATGAATACTGATGACAGACAAAGTCAAAAAGACCAATGAGCAGTGGCGTGAGGAGCTCGATGAGGAACAATACCGCATTACGCGTCAACAGGGCACGGAGCGGGCGTTCAGTGGCAAATACTGGGATGAAAAGCGCCCGGGAACATACCGCTGTGTCTGCTGTGGCCAGGAGCTATTTGGTTCTGAGGCGAAATTTCAATCAGGCACCGGCTGGCCCAGCTACCATGAGCCAATTTCGGACGAGGCCGTGGAGACCCGGGAGGACGCGTCGCACGGTATGGTCCGCACCGAGGTCGTATGCAGCCGCTGTGAGGCACACCTGGGACACGTGTTTGACGATGGTCCGGAACCGACCGGCCTGCGCTACTGCATCAACTCCGCCGCACTGCAACTGGAGCCTTCTGGGGAGAATGATGGCTGAATTGGAGTGGTCGGAGTATTATGACTGCTCCCGACGCCTGATCCGATAACATACCGCCCCCAAACCGATGATCACAAGTGTGAGGCTCCCCGGCTCGGGGATCTGGCCGGAAGGGTCGAAGTGGATAACGATCACCGACTGCAGGTCCCGTCCCGCATACGCACCGTTCCACGTCATGCTTTGAACTGAGTTCGACCACGTATCATGCAGATACACAGTGTCGTTGGTGGTGTTGTAGCCCATACCCAGCATTGTGTGGCCCGTGACATTGAGCATTACGGGATTATAACTGTCAATTTCACTGATATAGTCCGAGAATGAGAACCCTCCGCTGACCCGTCCGTCAACCGCCTGAGTGTAATTTTCCAGGATGTCATATCCGCGCGACTCAGCGAACAGCCGCATCCCATGACTTGCAGAGGTGTCCGGCGTGCCGTACGCGGAGCCGGGCGAGAAATCGTACAGTTTCTCTCCATCGCTCCGCGTCCACACAGAGGTGGCGCCGTCGGAGTTGGAATCAATATCGCCGTCGGTGGAGGGATATGATGAATAATCCCATTTCCACTGGTTGGTGCCGAGGAAATCGGCCGGACAATCAGCCCAGGTGTGGTCCTCTCTCCCCTCTTGCTCCCACGGGTCTGGCCCCGTGCTCCCGGACGACTCCCAGTAATCAGCCACATGTTGGTCGGTGGCAATGATGGTGGTATCATCATCGAGAGTGTCAGGGATGGGCTGATCGTATAGATCAACGTAGCCAAAATTGTCATAGTAGCTGAAAAGCATGCCTGCAGAGGTTGCAGTACATCCATAATGCCACTGCGAAGTCGGCACATGCGGAAGGAGCACATCGCCAGGATCGCCCGGAAAGACGGGACCAACACTGGTTGAAGAGTAACCGGTCGGCTGATAGCCACTGTCGGCTATCATCAGTGAAAGCGGCACGTTATCAGCGAACGTGACCTGGTCGGCCCATGCGGCGGAGGCAAAAAAAATGGCCAGAAGGGCTGCGACGATAAGTATGTATCCGCGGTGTCTGCTAAAACCCCTGCAGAGCCTCGTTCCTGCAGTGACGGTCGGTGTGTACCTCGAAGATGTAACACCACGCGTCCCCAGATTCATAGAAGCCCTTTCTTCCAGCCTGTAGGATATGCTCGTGCACGTAAGTTTACCCCAGACCCGTCACATTGAAAAGGTGTTTTTTCAGCTGGTGTCAGGGACTTTGCTTTTGCAGGGACACGCTCCGGACACGGCCGAAGCAGTAGGCGTACTTCAGGCGCACGGGTTCCATCGTGATGTGCGCGTGTCCAGTCGGGATCTCGACAGTACCGAGAGCCACCGCGGTAAAATCATCGAAACCGTCCGTCGTCGGGACCTCACCGTGCATCTCAGTGTCCCCGACAGTGACCCGGAACTCGCTCCCGGCACACTCCGGCGGGCAGGCGATCTGTACGGTGACATTCGCAGAGACTGCTTCAGAGGCCTCTACAATCCACTCAACCTCCTGGCCGGGGATCCAGGAACTGGCGAATGCCGTTGTTGATCCGGCGGCAGTCCACGCTTCCTCATCTTTAAGCGAGGCGACCGACAGCACCGAGCCCTTGATGCCGAAGCCGTGAACCGCGGCCTGGTCGGGCGCGAGGATGGTCGTCTCGTCCAGCTCGATGGTCTCCGGCTCTCCGGCTTCAGGAACCGGCCTGAAGATCTGGTCGGTACCAAATTCCAGCTCAACCACCACCGGCAGAGGGCCGTCAGGCATCGAGGGCAGGTTCGACAGAGCCACGCCGTCGTCCGATTCGGTTACACTCACGTCTCCATCACTGTCGAGCAGCCGCACATTCTCCGACACAGCCGCCAGCGCCTCCAGCGTCGGGCGGTTTGTGGTCGGCCAGTGCAGGAGGTGTGCAAAAACGCGGTTTTCAGATTGTGTATAGACCACGTCCTCGCTCATGTACATTGGCGCGCCCTCGGTCCCGTAAATCGCCTCTCCATAACTTTCGAGCCATTCTCCGATGTCATACAGGCGCCGCACCCAGTTTTCCGGCAGCGTCCCATCCGGCTTCGGGCCCACATTCAACAGATAATTCCCGCCCGCCGCGGCCATGCGTATGAGGCTCTCCAGCAGATGTGGCGAGGAGTACAGGGTGGGATCGCGGTGATACCCCCAGACCTCCTGGCAGACGCTCTCGCACGCCTCCACCATATATCCGGCCGCGGAGGTCAGATGTGACAGGGTGCGTTCGGGGGTGTAAAAATCGCCGTATCCCGCGCGGTCGTTCACCACTGCGGCCGGCTGGTGGCGCTTGATCATGCGATAGACGGCCTCGCCCTGCCACTCTTCTTCGGTCCGCTGGACGCCGTCAAACCAGATGCCGTCAATGCGGCCATATTTGGTGCACAGCTCCTCGACCTGGCCATGATAAAACTCCAGAAACTTCTCCCAGTCCGGCTCGTCCTCCGGCCGCTCGTACTGCAGGTCCTTGAAGGCTCCCGGGCGATGCACGTAATTGGGGTGATGCCAGTCGGGCTGCGAGTAATACAGGCAGATGCGAAAATCGTGGCGGTGGCAGGCCTCGATGAGCTCACCGATGAGATCCCTGGCAAAGGGCGTATTGGTGATATTGAAATCTGTCAGGTCCGTATCCCACAGACAGAAGCCATCATGGTGCTTGGCGGTCACGGTCATGTAGCGGCAGCCCGCGCGTTTCGCCGTTTGCACCCACTCGTCGGCATCGAACTTTGCGGGGTTGAACTCATCCATTAGCGGCTCGTAATCCTCGCGCCGGATGTCTCCGCGCAGCATCACCCATTCGCCGCGGCCGAGCAGTGCGTAGAGGCCAAAATGGACGAACATTCCGAACCGCGCCCCGGGAAACCACTGGAGCTTCGGATCAAGCGGGCGCTCAACATGCATACAAAACCCTCTTTTCGGACGATGAGTAATCCTTACCAGTCGATGCGCAGACAGGCGGAGGTGGCGGTGTCGTATGGTCCGCCTTTTGCGCTGAGATACAGATACGCCGGCTTGCCGTCACGCACAAGCACCTGTGGGCGCTCGAACCGCTGCACCGGCTCATCAAAATAAACGGCGGTGGTGTCATAGGCCAGCTCCGGGTCGGAGAAATGGATACCGTCGTCGGAATGGATGATGGCGCCGGCGTGCTGTTTGACCACGCCCTCGTTGTCATCGGCCAGCACCATGTAAATCCGGCCGTCCTGCATATACACGTACGGGTCCTCAATCTGCTTGCCCTGGTCGGAGTAATCCACCAGCGGGTTCTGTGGATGCTTTTCGTACGCCCCCAGCAGATTATCAGCCACCGCCAGGCCCACCTTGCGCTTCTTGTCTGCGAGGTCCCAGGACTTGTAGTACATCCAGAACTCGCCGTTGGGATGGACGAGCAAAGCGGGGTTCGTGGCCATCAGCCAGTCCCACGTCCAGCTTCCGGCTCTCAGCACCGGGGCGTGACGCTCCCAGGGACCGTACAGAGAATCCGACACCGCAATCCCGATGCTCTGGGTGAAGGGGCGTCCGTCGCGGTTGCCAATGTGGACAAGTGCGTACCGGTCGCCGACTTTATGAATGGTGGGGTTGTGCACCATCCCCCCATCCCAGTGACCGGGGCGAGCATGCAATGCGACATCGGCGAATTCAAACGGCCCTTCGGCGCTGTCGCCGACGGAATGGATGATTTCAGAATGTGTGCACCATCCGCCCATGCCGGTCTCCGCAGGCCAGCGGGCGGAGAACAGATGCACCTTTCCGTCCGGCCCGTCAATGGCGGAGGTGCCCCAGACGTACCAGTCCTCCATCGCCAGGATGCGGCCCACGGGGGTAATATGCTGTGCGAAGTCGGAAATCCGGATGCTCATGTCAATCAGCCCTGGTGCAGCCCGTTATGCGGTGATTTGCAGGACGGAACCTGCTGTCATGCAAGGGCTATATTTGCACGCGGCCACCGTGCGTACCTCCATCAAGTGCGGGGAGAATTGACGCGGGTTTCGATCCGCACGGCGAACGAAGGGCGACAATTGCCTGCGCACACCCGGGTCGGACAGACCTTTCGAGGCCGCGACAATTCAATAATCAAGGATTTCCGCTCCCTCCGCACGAATTTGGCTGATGTGCAGTAGCGACCTTAAGCACGTAAGCTGTGGCCCACAAATGAAGAGATAGTGATGAACGCAATATGATGACGTCCAGAGAGCGTGTCCGCAGAGCGATAGAATTTGACCGGCCCGACCGCCTGCCCTTCTGGCAGCACGAGTTTCCGGATATCCCCGATGATGTGTGCGACATCTGGGAGATGGACCGGCAGGAGGCCGGCTGGTTTTTCGACATCCCGGCGCCCGATGACTGGGGCTGTGGGTGGAAGGCGACGGAAGTGAAGAACATGGGGCAGGTCGTTGATCATCCGCTCGCCGATGCCGCCGCCCTGAAGAGCTATACGCCCCCTGACCCGACCAACCCGTTTTACTACGAGCGGCTGGCGCCAGAGCTGCAGCAGGCCGGTGACCGCTACACCGTTGTGACCAGTCACTTCGCCCTCATCGAACGGCTCCACATGCTCCGGGGCTTTTCGCAGACCATGGAGGACCTCTACCTGAACCCGGAGTTGGTCGAGACCGTACTGGATATGATCCTGGAGTTCAAAGTGCGGCAGTTTGCGGAGCTGCACCGGCGTTTCGGTGACGCAGTCCACGGTGTCTTCATGACCGACGACTGGGGAACCCAGCAGGGCACCTTCATCAGGCCGGAGCTCTTTGAGCGTTTCTTCGCCCCGAGATACGAGACACTGTTCGGCGCGATTCACGACCACGGCTGGCACGTGATGCTGCACAGTTGCGGGCGGATCAACGAGTTTGTGCCGCGCCTCATCGAGGTGGGTGCCGACGTCCTGAACATGCAGCAGCCGCAAGCCTATGACCTTGTCGAATTCGGCGAGCAGTTCAAAGGCCGCGTGTGCTTTTTAACCACCTGTGACATCCAGACGACCCTCCCCAGCGGGTCCGAGGAGAAGGTTCGTGAAGAGGCCCGGCAGCTCATCAAGCACTGGAGTGTGCCCGAGGGCGGCTTCATCGTCTTCAACTATGGCGATCCCGAGGCCCTGGCCGTTGATCCGTCCATGTCGCGGGTGATGTTCGAGAAGTTCGCAGATCTGGCGGAGTACTGGGGCTAAGGGCCGCCGGGTCCCGTTTTTTTGTGGGGCGCGGATATGTGCCGCGCCGGCCGTGAATCTCCATGATTGACCAATTCACTGTTTGCGACGACCCACCGTCGAGAAGTAACTGGTGGTTGCCTTTTGTGAAGCCTGTCATGCCCGAGGTTTCGCAGCATTTACAGACTCTCGGCGCGGCACAGGTCCGCGCCCTACAATAAGACCATAAAAAACATGGAACGGGCGATGTGGGCCTACTCCATCTCCGGCGGTTTGCCCACCTCTGCTTCCAGGCGCTCCCGCATGGCGCGCACGCGGTCGGGGGCGTCATTGACGAGGTTGTTCAGTTCATCCGGGTCCTCCTGCAGGTCGTAAAGCTGCTCCATATCGCCCGGCCGCTGGATGTACTTGTACCGGCCATCGCAGATCATCCGCCAGTCCAGAAGCTCGCTGATCTGGTACTGTCGGTGTTCGTCGCGCTCATCCGACAGAATCGGCATAAGCGACGACGCCGACGCCCCGGGCAGCGGCTCTGTCTCGGCGAGATCCAGGCAGGTGGCCGCGGCGTCATTGAGCTCCACCAGCGCCTCAGATTGCCCGATAGGCTCGATCCCCGGCCCGGCAATGATCAGGGGCACGCGCACCGCTGATTCGTAGAATACGGCCTTGCGGAAGAAGCTGTGGTCGCCAAGCATTTCGCCGTGATCCGCGCAGTAGATGATGACGGTGTTGTCCAGCATACCGCGCGCTTCAAGCACCTCCACCATCTGTCCGACGTGATGATCAATCAGCGACACCATGGCGCTGTACTGCCGCATGCAGTCGGCGAGACATTCGGCGTCTGCTCCCGCCCACTCCGCTTCATGACGCTCGCGATGATAGGCAGGCTTGCCCTGCAGCGTGTCTTCGATGGGGTCGGGCATCGGTGCATCGCGGTAGCGCTCGGCGTATTCGGTGGGTGCGTCAAAGGGATCGTGCGGCCCCACGAAGCTGACGAAATAGTGCCACGGATTTTCATCGCCGACGTTTTGGAGAAACTCGCACGCGGACCGTCCCACGAAGTCGTCGTGGTAGGCGTGAGTGGGAAGCACGCTGTCGGCGGCGTAGCACACCGGCTTCTCCCCCCGCATCTCGTAATCCTCGATAAAATCAGCCAAAAGCCCATGGTCATCGAGATATTTCTGATAGGGGCAGACGAGGCGGTCGTAGCGGCGGCCGGCGCTCATCTTCCCCTCGGTTTCTTTTGGATCGGTGAAGCCGAGGTGATGCATGAGTGGTCGGTCGCCATTGAGACCCTCCCAGTGGTCCGGCTTGTGCAGGTCCGTCTTGCCCACACAGCCGACCCGGTATCCGGCGGCGCGGAGCTGCTGGTAATATGTCGGCTCGTCATAGGGATACAGATGGCCGTTGGACAGTGAGCCGACCTCGCTGCAGCGCTTTGTGCTGGCGAGTGCGGCTCGGGCCGGAGCGCACAGCGGGCTGTTGGTGCGGCAGTTGCTGAACATCGCGCCCCGCTCGGCCAGAGCGTCGAGATTGGGGGTCTGCACCCAGTCCGCGCCCGCACATCCCATCCAGTCGGCGCGGTGCTGGTCGGACATGACCATCAGGATGTTTGGGCCGTCGCTGCGCAGTGGAGAAATCGTCGCGCCCTTGGGTTTGGCGCACATGGATATATTCACCTCGGATGACTCTACGTCGCTTCGGGATCGGAGGGGCTTTTATGGGGTTCTATATTGTCTTTGCATATGCATAGGCGATACAAAATCATGAACTCGTCTCGCCGGTTTCGTCAGTATCCGGCACTCTCACCTCGACATCTCCAGAGGTCCGCACGCGGATGACGTTGCTGCCCTCCCGCTCGATCGAGGCCGTGGAGGGAAGCCTGCAGTCATCGCCGACGCCTATGTCACTCACCCAGTACGTCACCCGTCCATCGCCGTCGAAATCCTGGAACACCTCGTTGAGATCGTGGTCGTAGCTCTCAAGCACAAACACATCGTCGCGGCATTCGGCGATCCGCAGTCCCACGGAGCGATCCTCGTTGTACAGCCAGCGACCCTCGTGGTCTCTGCCGTCAACCCGTCCGAGCTTCCCGAGCTTCACGGAATGCTCGTCGTGGTTGATCTCTTCGACCGGCCCCATCTGCACGAGGCACAACACATCGCCGAAGCCGAGCGTCGTCTTCCCATCTGCGACTTCGACGCTCTTGATCGTGTAGCTCGTCTGCTGCATTTCATTGCCCAGGATGGCCACGCGGTCGAGGAACTGCTCCGGCTGCTGCAATGTGGTGTCGATGGTAATGGTGTTGGCGTCATGATCGACGCTGAGGACCTTCCCGGCAGGCGGAGCATCCATCTCTACGGCAAGCTCCCCGAACTGCACGCGGGTGCAGTTGATCGTCTTGATGCTGCGAACTCCCCTGCCGTCCACCCTCACCAGGGCGTACTCGCCGGTGACGGAGAATGTGTCATCACCGACATTCCATGTTGCGGCTGCGGAGGCGTCTGTGGCACTGTGGATGTAGTCGGTGAAGTCGCTACAATGAACGGTCACTCCAACGACATCACGGGTGGCGTCGGAGGCCTCGAGTCGCTCGACTTTTCTGATACCGGGCTCTCCCCTGTGGGGTTCGGCGGCCACGATGTAGTCAGAGGCCAGCTCGCCGTCGCCAGCGGTTGACAGGACGTTGCGGCCAAGCACGTAGTCCAGTGTATCCGGATGGCGCGGCTTGAGCTCCGCCTCGGCCTTCGCCAGGATGACTTCTTCCATGGACTCTGCGGGAGCGGTCATCGTCAGGGCGAGGCCGGATTCTGGATCCGCCCAGGTTGCCGACCAGCCGCCCTCCGGGTGCCCACGGCGGACGTCGAACAGGTACTGGTAGCCGCTGGTGCGGACATCGTAAAACTGAGGCCGGGTCATCTCCAGGTCGGTCGTGAGGCCCGCCTGTGTTATCAGCGCCCACGGCTGCTCCACTTTCTCGGCGGTGATAACGATTGCTTCGGCGTCACCGATGTTTTCGTATGTCTGGCTCAGCCACAGCGACTGCTGGCCGTCGGAGCCCCATTCGAAATTCTTGGAGACGTCGCCGACCGTGACCTTGAGCACATTCTCGCCATCCTGGTAGTTATGGACGTTGAGGAACAACTTGAAGGCGTCGGTGTCAATGTCCGGGAGTGGAAGCCGGAGCTCCGCGCCTTCCTTGTCTGTGAGCACGTGATTGCCGCGGTATTTGCTCCATCCCTCGTGGCCTTTTTCCCTGTAGCCGCGGCTATCTTCGACGAGGCCCTCGGCTTGCTGCAGCAGGATGCTCACAGTGTTTGTCGGCCCTATGTCTTTTGGTTTATCATCACTGCCGAACTCTATATCTTCTCCAAGCAGGGTGCCCTTCTCCTGCTTTGGTCCGGGCTGGAAACCGGAAACGGAGAAGTCGGGAAACGGCGGGCCGTGGAAGCTGTAATCATGCTGCCGGCCGCCGCGGACGCGGAAGATATCCAGGGCATACGAACTCCGCGGATTGATGTCAATCAGTGCAATCGTGCGCCGGTACATGGAGGTGCAGGAGGGATAGGCCGAATGTGAGGCCTCCGCATCGGCCAGTTGCAATCCGGGCAGGGAGGCGAGGGTGTTAAGGTATCCGCGCCCCATCGATTCCTGCCGGTGCTGATCCACCAGCACGCAGTAATGGCTGGGGGTATTTTTGCTCCAGTAATTGGCCTTGTGTCCCCAGTGCGCCGGATACCCCATTTCGGTGAGCATCGGCTGATCGAATGCATGCATTTCAATCGTCAGGCGATCATAGTGCCCGTGTCCACCGCCCGCAAAGCCATAGTACATCGAAAGCCCGCGCTCTGTCGGTTCCTCCCCGCTTTCGAGAATCGCCAGGCCGTAGCCGCCCACGTTGCGGGTTTTGAAGGTGAGCTGTGGGTCGTGTTCGTCCAGGAATGCCTCAAGCTCCTGCTCATCATACAGCGGATTCCACAGTGTCTCAGTATTGGGGTCCATCTCTTTGAGAGCGGCGGCGTGCCGGGAGTCTTTGTAATGGTCGAAACCGCGTCCCTGCAGGGCCGCTGACCAGCAGACGCGGTTGTGGCTGAAGATATTGCCGCAGTCGCCGATGGAGGGCGTCCACTCGCCATTGACGGCCAGGTCCAGCCCGATATCAGCCATCTTCTTGACCTTCGGCTCATCCCAGATATTGACCCCCAGCTTCGGGAGCAGGTCGGCGGTGAGGTAGAAATTTCTGCACCATCCGCACGAATAGCTGGGTGAGCTTTCGCCGCCGTGGCCGTCGCGGTAAAACCCGTTCCACAAAAGATACTCCATGTCGCCGCTGCCGGTCATGATCCACTCGCGCATTTCCTCGGTGGTGGGGCCGTATTCGGGATCATCGTTGTCCAGCACGATCGCCACACGTGCCAGGGATCGCTGGTACATGCCGGTGTTGCCGCGGATGAAGCCACGCATCAGGTCATCGGCCATGACATTGAGCATCTCCTGGTCCATGTGGCGAACCGGGTCGTCAATGCCCTTTTCCCTGAGAAACGCGCGGAGGCTGTCGTCCTCTTCAAAGATCGGGAAGACACCGTCATAGGCCTCCGTGAGGTGGCCGATGGTTCCGTTTTCCCAGATACGGTCACAGATGCGGCCATGGATGTCGTAGCGGCCGCTGTGGTAGGACTGCTCCGAGTAGTGAAAATCGCCGTAGTATCCGGCGATGCGTGCCAGCAAGATCGCCGCGGCGTGACCGTACTTCTCTTCGCCTGTCAGCATGTACGCCTGTGAGAGCGATGAGAGACCGGGGAGGATGTCACTGCGCCAGCGCTGCCAAAAGGTCCAGTAGGCGACGAAGAAGTAGCGGTTGCCATCTTCGTCAACCCACCCGGAGCCGGTGTCAACAATCGGGCGGCCGGAATGCGGCTCCTCCTGGTTGCTGTCGGGATTCCACGGCTCAAAAT
>JBKHJK010000582.1:0-2691 GCA_046538215.1 Armatimonadota bacterium | reverse complement strand
CCAGCAGCCGCTGACCGAAGAGGAGCTGTGGCTGATTTACCACTATCCGGAGGCCGTCCGCCAGCTTTTGACGGTAGAAGCGTAAGCTGGCTTCGACCATACAACAAACGAAGAACCTGCCGGCTCATACCGGCAGGTTCTTTTGATTCAGGAGGTCTGGTGCTGCAGTCAGTCAGTGATATAGATGGGACTCGTCCAGGCGGTGGCGCCATCTATCTGGCGAACCCGCAGCCAGTACGCACCACTCCGTGTCTCGGCGACAACAGGATGCATCGCCAGATCAACATCAAGGGGAGGAAGGATGGTCGGGAGACGGCGAACGGTGACCTTCTGATCTATACCCCCTGCCTCATAGACGAACGGCTCAAGCCCCTCAAGCTCATCCAGCGGAAGCTCAAACTCCGCCGGACCCGCGTCGAAGTGAAGGCTTCCCTCATCGTTCTCCTGGAGTGTCAGAATCAGGCCATCGGCGTCGCCAGTGGTTATGGAGCGCCAGCGAACGGTCGCATCATCTTCCCGGAAAATCTGTTCGAACAGGCAGTCAAAGGCCCAGGGCTCGGCATCGAAAATACGATTTCCCCTGACCGTTAGACCACCGTCCCAGTGGGTTGCGCGGTCGCGCCCGACAATGCGAGCCCCGGACCACTTGACGCGCAGGCGATTGGAAGGCTGCAGGTCACCAAAGCCGTCCCAGGTGGCGACGATCTCGCTGTTTTTGAAGAGGTCAATGCTCTCGATCGGCGCTGTGCCGTAAACGGTAGCGTGAAACTCCAGTGGCCCGCTGTCGGCGGAAGGGCCAACCTGTCCCATAAACAGATCCGACCCGCTGAAGCGCACAATAATTCGCTGGCCGGAGGTGCCGTAGCAGCGCCGATCGCGAAGGGCTTCAAAAATACCATCGCGGGTCAACTCGGAGGCGTAAAGACACGTCAGACCACCATAACAGCCGAAATAGCTCTCTCCAGGATAGCTGGCGCCCGGGCGTCCCTTGTGACCGTCAGAGTTGGCGACAACGCCTACCACGTGGCCCAGCTCCAGCGAGCGTGTCAGCATCCATTCGAACTCGCCCCAGGCCGAGTACACCTCCACCACCCGCCTGACCTCGTCGTCATGGCGCTCAAGCGTGGCTCTGCGGCCTCCCACGTGTGCCCCCACAACAGCGTCCTCGTGGCGAAGCTGTTCATAGAGCTCCTCGATGGGAAAGCGGTCGGTGTCCAGATCTGCTTTGTCCGGAATGAGAGCGTGGCTGGAGCGGTAGATCGGCGGATCACTCTGTCTGTACCACACATTGTGGTCGCCGCCGCCGGCCGAATTGCCGGACCACTCATAGCCGGGCAGCGTCACGAATTCGCCCGGTTTGTTGAACGCTTCAGCCTGCCTGTTAAACTCGTCCCAGTATTGTTCGGTTATCTGGAAGTCGTTGCCCTGGTGCGAACAGCAATCCAATCGGGCCTGGTCGCGCCCGAACCGGTAATAATCCTCCACCGTGTTGGTGCCGACGGTTTCCTCGCTCTGTCCGTGCAAATCGCCCCAGTAGCGGTTGAGTGCGTAGTCATCCTGACATTCGACGGGGTTGCTGAGAGCTTCCATGTCGCCGGTTGCCGAGACGCCGACGCGATAGATGCCGCTGTCAGGCACGGTTGCGGGAAGTTTCATGAGGCCTGTTTCATCAGGTTCAAACGTGACCGAAGCCGGGATCTCCAGCCCTTCGGTCGCGGAAATCTGGATGTCGCCGTCGTAGTGGGGGGTTGGATTGCCGCATTCATCCTCGAATTTGAGAGCGATTTCGACTTCATCCCCGGGCTGACATCCGGTCGGAGCAATTGCTTTGATAGCCGCTGCTGGCCCTGGCACGATTTCAATTTCCGGCGAATCGGGCAGGCGGGTGAAAAGTCCTGTGGCGATTGGATTGACCAAGACGCGGAATTCGAAGGTATATTCGCAGAAGGTCTGAGCGCGCGCCCCGCGGGATCCCCCGCTGGTATCGCCGTAGGTGACAACAATCTGCTCCCCGGGAAAAACCCCGTCGTCAAAAACGTCAATGATTACGGCTTTCCTCCACGGTCGAACGTATGCCTTCACATCAAAACGTGCAGCCAGGGATGCATTTGAATCGGTCGTCACAGTCATATAGTCATCTGCGGTTGGATCATCAAACTGCGGCCTGCCCCAGTCGGTCGGGAAGCGCCAGGCGATCATGAGCGTGCCGCCATCATCAATTCCCCATTCTCCCGCCGTGTACGTCAGCGTCCAGCTTCCGTAGGATCCGGCGACAACCGGCTCCGCTGGCGTCAACTCACACGTTCCACACATTTTTGGCACATCAATCTGTGGCATAAAATCACCTTTCTGTCAGTCGTGCATCTGTTCTGAAAATTTGAGCAATCGCATGGCATTGGTGCGGTATATCAGCCTTTGCTCATCACCCGACAGTCCAGCCTCTTCAAACATTCCCCGGGTAAAAGAGGGCTCCAGGAGATCCATATCGGTGCCGAAAACGATTTTTTCGGCGCCACATATTTCGATGGCCCGGCGGATTTTGCCCGACCCCGGCCACTCACAGCAAAAATCGAGATAGATATTGTCATGGGCCGCGGCGACGCGTGCAGCGGCGATATAATCCGTGTGGGCAGCATGGGCGGGAATGATGTTCAGATCGGGATGCTTTTCCGCGTACCGGCCCATCTGTAC
>JBKHJK010000581.1:0-2694 GCA_046538215.1 Armatimonadota bacterium | reverse complement strand
GTATCGAAAATCAAGCGGGGAAACGTTGTCAAATCTGGAGTACGGCATGAAGATATCCTCCCTGGATTCTTTCACTCGGTTGTCTGTATCTTCAGCGTCTGGCGTCCTGTGTCCTGCTACGGGCTCATGCTGAGGAGGCTGAACGACGCTCCATATTTGAGCGGCTGGTTCTGAGGGCTTCTTTCCGGCGGCTCGGTGCCGATTGTGCTGACTTCGACGGTGTCCGGCAGGTCCGGCAGCTCGATCTTCACATCCGCCGTATCGCAGTTGAAGTAGTATCTGCCGTTCTCGTACACCAGCTCCCAGAGACCGTTGTGCAGCCACACGCGCAGGACATCTCGCCCGTTGAGCGAGACCACTGTGGGGGTCGATGAATTGCGACCGTTTGTTCGAATGGGCGTGTCCCCCATTTCCTCAAGCCGATAGACGGTCTTTTCGGCATTGGAGTGATGATGTTTCATGGCCTGTCCGGTGTTTTCGGCCACCGTCACCATCTTGATCATCCAGTGCGTGGAGGCGGCAGGCCCTTTGCCGTCGAAGCTCGTCCACACCACCGTCCCGGTGTCGGCGTCTGAATTGATATCGAGTGTTTCAGTCCTCGCGGCTGTGCTGCTAAGGTTCCCCCCTATTGCCTGAAAATGCGGAGCCTGCACGGTGAGCACACCGTCGTCTATGTTGCGCTCGATCTGCCGGGTATCGGAACGGTACTCTTTGCGATCGACGAAATCGTGGGAGACAGGAGCGTCATAGATTTGCTTCAGAGCATCGAGCGCACACCGGAGCTTCTGATGGGCCGTCAGCCGCCGGAAGACGTAATTGTCACGCTGCGTATCGCGGAAGCCCACACAGCTCTCGCGGTCGCGGCTGGATCCGATTGGCCGGTAATTCTGTGCTTTGACATCAGCGACCAGAAACGCCGGATCGGTCAGAAAGCGGAGCGTCTGCCCCGCTGAAAACATGGTGCCACCGAAAGTGTAGTAACCGTGATCGCCGGGGACCGTCGCCACCTGGTATCCTGCCTTCTCCTCGAGGCTTTGATCGCGCTTGTGATCGTGGAGATCCTCGGTGGGCCAGTTGCTGCACAGAATCGCCCGGTTGCGGTCATACACACCGCTGGCGGAGCGCCCGGAGGCCATGAGAATGTCAGGTTGTTCTTTCGGAACCTCTTCGTCGAAAAACAATGTGTAAAACCGCGACACCCAGCCCAGCTTGTACGCCTCCGTGGGCATGGGCTGCCAGGTCGGGTAGAAGCTGTCCACCCGCGAGAAGGCCATCGCCGTGCTGTGTTTCGCCGCCCGGACATCTCGCTGCAGATACATCTTCGCACACAGCCCCTGTAGCCCCCAGCGGACCGGGTCGGTGCTGACATCGAAGAATTCAATACGCCGCTTGCCATCAATGAGGTCATAGGTAAAGAGAATTACCGCATCAAGGTCCTGCAGGGTGCTGTAGGCGGCGGCTTCCAGCATTCCTGCCGCCCGGTGGTGATTCGGCCAGCAGACGTTCCACTCGCGTACAACCGAGGGCACCCCCCAGATCCGGCTGACCAGCATCCTCGGCACAAACGTCTCGGTGCGGGGATCTGAAATCGGGTTACGGTTCTCGTGGAAGGCCGGCAGGTGCCACTCGTTGCCCTTCCGCCACAGCGGGTGGTCGTAGTAGAAGTTGGTGCCCATGAAATCGAGGCTTTCGGCGACTGTGCGCATGTCGGCGACGTGGTTGAAATCCAGCACCGCCGTAATCGGGACCTTCACACCCCGGCGCCGCAGATACGTCTTCATCCGCCGGAGGTACTCGCTGTGGATGTGATCAATGAAGAGCCGTCGGTCGGCGGCCCGGCCGCGCTGCAGGCGGGGGCTCTCACCACCCGGCGATACAAAGCGTCCCGGGTACCGCGCTTCGGGGAAAAGCCACACCGTTCCCTCTTCGAGGTTCTCGCCCTCCAGCAGCCCCCGGTCGCCCGTAAAATCAGTCCATGCCTCGGCCAGATTGAGCGTGTTGCCGTATCGCTCCTGCAGCCACTCATTGAACCGGCGGCGCAGATCCGAGGCGTACGGTTCCACCAGGTCTCCCCACCTGCTTCGGGAGAAGTACAGGCCGTTTTCGTCACAGATTTCTATCATGCACACCGTGGGGTCCTCGGCGTAGCTGAGGCCGGTGTATGGGTTCGTGTGCTCAATCAGCAGGTGGCGGGCGTACTGCTGCTGCAGCTCGATGAGATGGTTGTCGAAGACAGCGTAGGGCTTTGCGCCACGGCCCAGTTTCTCGGCGTTGGTGACCCGCTCTTCTTCAAAAAACGTCCTGAAATCCAGCAGGTCCAGATAGACGTAGATCCCGGCCTGCTTGAGGCGGTAGATCCAGTAATCAACCCGGTCGAGCTTTTCCGGATCAATGCGGTCGGGATTGGCAGCGCGTTCCGAAGGAAGTAGCCCGCCCACCCCGTCAATATGGTGGATACGGACGAGGTTGAATCCGGCCCGGGAAATTGCGCGAACCGCCTCATCAATGCGCTCGTCGGACTGGAAAACTGACTCCTTGGCGACATTGATACCCCAGAACCTCGCACGCGTGCCATCCTGGAAATAGAAATGCCCGTCGGTGCCCGCAAACACGAAGCCGTGCTCATCCGCCTGCGCGCGATGGAGATACGAAAAGTCGAGTATGCTGGCATCCATGAACTCTTCGGTGTTGTAG
>JBKHJK010000580.1:0-2695 GCA_046538215.1 Armatimonadota bacterium | reverse complement strand
GGCCGAGCCACGGAATCAAAGGTGTAAGGCAGGGCCCAGGGGCTATTTATTGGCGTTTCTGTGAGTGCAAAGTTTTTATGAGCCACTGTTGGTGGTATATACAAAACTCCAAAGGCTCTCCGAGCCACGGAAAAAAGGCGGGGACAACGCCACGGAGCCATTTATTCGCTTTGACGCAGGTGCAGAGTCTTTATCTGTCATTACTCCCTGTTGCAACCAACAGCCAAACGTCCCCGTGGCTGGCAAACGACGCCAGCCTTTGGAGTTTGATGTAGAACAATCAAACCTCCCCGTGGCTCGGAGAGCCTTTGGAGTTTGGTAAACGACAATCAACCTCCCCGTGGCTTGCACATTTGAAGTCTGGCACATAACACAGGCCGCAAAGGTGAAGTTTTGTGCTTCTCAACAAAACTTCGAGAGCCAGCGCCGTTGTTTGCTGGCTCCCAAACGTCCCCGTAGCTGGCACACGATGCCAGCCCTTGGAATTTGATGTAGAACAATCAAACCTCCCCGCGGCGTGTGCCTTGGCGGTTTTGCTGAACACCCCCGTGGCTCGGCCCCGGTGCCATGCTGTTTATGGCGCCGGGGTGACAATGGATGTCGTCTCCAATTGTCAGCTTCCAGCCCGAGTCGATCCCTCTCAGCCTGTCAGGTTATTGCCAGGGATGATTCCGGCGTATTCAAAAAAACGCCGGAAGGGCGACGCCCTCCCGGCTTTTGGGTCTCAGCCCTGCTTCCGCGGCTTCATCTTTGACTACGGTGTTCCATCCACCGGAGAGCCTCCACCACTGCCCGGCTGATCGCCATCGGCTCGCTGCAGTTGAAGCCTCAGGAAGGTCTGCTGGCCGCGGGTGTGGTAGAACTCCCGCCGCGCGCCGGCGAGACCGGAGCCCTCAGGTGGCGTGACCTTCAAAACGTAATTACCTGATAGCGGGTGCTCAAACCGGAAGTAGCCCTCTGGCCCGGTCTGCGTCCGCCCGACCTCGCGGCGGCCCCGCAACAGCACAACCTCCGCGCCGACGAGGCCCACAGTATCATCCTGCGATGTTTGGACATCCTCCGCATCAGCGACAACAACACCGCCGATGTCGGGGTCTCCGGGCGGCAAACCGCTGCCCTGGAAGGCCACATCCGTACTTTCTGTTGAACCGCATCCAATGAGACCGATAACGCCCAGCACTATCACAATCTGCCAGGCTCGCGTATATTTCATTGCTGCTGCCCCCCATCACCTGTCCGGCTGTTATGAGCATATTTCATGGACTCGTTGGGCTTTGGCAATCTGTCCCCGTGCGGTGTACGCGTCTGCCACCAGAGCGCACACATGGCGTTCCTCCATCAAAGCGGCCTCCGCATCCTCGTCGCCTGTCTGCTGTCTTTTTTGGGCGACAAGCTGGACCAGCTCGTTGGTGGCCTCATTCAACTGCCCAACCCGCAGCAGGGCGTGTGAAAGCTTCAGCCGGGCACGACATTCGCCCCAGAAATCGCCAATCCCATAAGCAAGATCGCGGGCGGCCTCCAGCGCCTCAAATATTTCAGACCCGATCGCCATATCCGCAAGGAGTGTATGCCCGCAAACCACCAGGTCATCATAACCGGTCTCCTCTGCCTGCTTCAGGGCCTTCTGCAGCCCCTCCCGGTCGCCATCCAGCGCGGCGAGGTGCATCTGTGCCGTAAGCTGGGGTTTATGGAGCCCAAGGTCGGTGGCCTTTGTAGCACACCGCTGGAAATGGTGGCGGGCGTCGGAGAGCTGCTCGGTGTCGAAATAATCATATCCGGCGTTCAAAAGCGCCCACGGCAGCACATCAGGCCGGGCCAGATCGCCCGCCACATCCAACGCCTCCAGTGCAAGCGTCCGGGAGGTTTCTGTGTCACCGCGGTGGCGGGCATGCTCGCTTCTGAAAATCACGGCGAGGGCGAGTAGACGGCCATCTTCGGAGACTTCCGCCCAGTCGTGGATTCTCTGCAAATGCTCGCGGGCATCAGCCATGTGGCCCGCCCGCATCATCGCAATCCCAAGGTTCAATCCCGCCTCCCGGACCTGCTCGACGGCCCCGGCCTCCGCAGCCAGCGACTGCAGCCTACGGGCACACGAGATGGCCTCCTTAAATCGGCCCCGGGTCAGTGCGAGATTGCAGCGGTTTGCGGTGATATACGTCTGTGCGATGGTGATGCGCGCGGCGGGCTGATCCGCGCCCTCGACAATGTCAGATACGTCATCCAGCAGCTCGTCGGCTGTATCGAGGTTGCCTGACTGTTCGGCCAGCGCTGCCAGCGATATCCGGCCCGACCACTGCGACCACCATGAATCCTCGCCGGCGACTGTCAGCGCCTGGGCGCGGGCGCCCGCGATGTCGCCCCGGGCCTGCAGTACCCTCACCAGCTCCTGCCGGGCGGAGGCGAAAACGGTCGGCTGTTGGCTGTCCTCTGCCGCTGACAGCACCTCCCGCAGCAGCGTTTCGGCCCGCTCGTACTCCCCGGAGCGGTACCACGCGTGGCCGAGTTGCAGGCGGGCGCGGGTGGCTGAGCGGGAGTCGTCGGCATTCTCGGCCAGCTCCAGCCAGCGCGTGCACGTCTCCACCATTCCGGGCACCTCACCGGCCTCCCGCTGCGATTTCGCCAGCCGCTGCAGTGTGTCTATCAGCGCCTGGCGGTGAGCCTCCGCCTGCTGTGCCCGCTCGGTTTGCTCCTCGGC
>JBKHJK010000579.1:0-2698 GCA_046538215.1 Armatimonadota bacterium | reverse complement strand
CCTCTACACCGCCCTTCAGTCGGGTTTCCCTGCTGGCCGGATTAAGCTGCATGGGAATTTCAAAAAGCCGGAACTTCTGCGAATGGCGATAGGAAACGAGGTCGGTCGAATCGTCGCCGATAGTACTGAGGAACTCCACACGCTGTCGGAAGTGGCGGAGGATTTGGGCCGGGATGCTGATATTCTCATTCGCCTGGCCCCCGGCATCAAGGCCGATACCAACCAGAAGATCCGCACCGGCCAGGACGACAGCAAGTTCGGCATCGGCATGGCCTCCAGCCAGGCAATGGACGCCGCCCGCCTGGCTCTGGAACTGCCGGGCCTTCACCTTCACGGGTTTCACTGCCACATTGGATCACAGCTCCTCCACACCGACGACTTCGTGCATACGGTTGATGTTGTGGTCGGCTTCCTGGCGCGAGTGCGGGAGGAAACTGGTTTCATCACCGAGCAGTTCGACATCGGAGGCGGCCTGGGTATCCGGTATGTGAGTGACGATGTCCCTCCTACCATCGACAGCCTTGCCGTGGCCATCTGCAGTGAGTTGAAAAGAGTGTGCGAGAAATACGATTTGCCGGTACCTGAGCTCGTTTTAGAACCCGGCCGCTCGATTGTGGGCGAGGCTGGTATGACGCTGTATACCCTCGGCGTTGTCAAGCACATCCCGCTGGTACGGACATACGCTTCGGTGGACGGAGGGCTGTCGGACAATCCGCGGCCCGTGATGTATGACGCCGAATACGAGGCGCTGATTGCCAACAGAGCTGACAAGCAGCCCCAAACAGCAGTGCGCCTGTCAGGCGCTCATTGTGAAACGGACACGCTCATCGACGAGGTGCTGCTGGCCGATCCGCAACCAGGGGATATAGTCGCCGTCTCAGCGACCGGTGCCTACAACTATGCGATGGCCTCCAATTACAATCGCTTCCGGCGGCCGGCGATGATCCTGGTGAATGACGGGAACGCGGATATCATTGTCAGGCGCGAGGAGCTCAGCGATCTGCTGCGACAGGATGTTGTGCCTGAACGGCTCAAGTGAATGCGGAGGCGAATGAGCCCGATGCGCCTGCAAGTCTACGGCCGGATCGGCCAATCCCGGTGTAATTGGCTTCGCAGCCTCGGACGGCTGGGCGCTCAGATGGAGACACCCGTGTATCTGGTTGGGGGACCAGTTCGTGATCTCATCCTGTGCCGCCCGACGCTGGATACAGATATCGCCGTCGAAGGTGATGCCCACGCCTACGCGAGAGCGCTTGCCGAACACGAGGATGCCCATTTGACCTTCCACAAAACCTTCGGCACCGGGGTGTTGCGTTACCCCAACGGGCGGCACCTGGATATCGCCGGGACGCGCTCTGAGGAATATCCCCGGCCTGGTGCTCTGCCCAGGGTTTCGCCGGCTGATCTCCGCACAGATCTTGGCCGTCGGGATTTTACGATCAATGCGCTGGCAATGGACTTGCGGCCGGATTCTTTTGGGACGCTCATCGACCCCCTCGGCGGCTTTGAAGATCTGCGCGCCGGCCGACTGGCGGCCTTGCATCATGACAGCTTTCGAGATGACCCTACTCGTGTACTAAGGGCAGCACGTTTTCGTTCGCGTTTTTCGCTGAAGCTGGTGCCTGAGACTCGATCATGGCTTGCTCTGGCCGTTGATAATGGCTGTATGTCAACGGTCTCGCCGCAGCGACTTTTGACGGAGCTTTGGTATTTGCTGGCCGATCCGTATCCCCGTGGAGCCCTGGAGTTGCTCGAGTGCTGGGATGCGCACAGCTATCTTGATCTGCCAGCTGGCCTGGCCGAACGCATCGGCCCGGTCGATGCGCTGCCGGTGGCCCGCCGCAAGCTGGGTAATATGCCTGGCGTGGAGGCGATTGCCCGAGCCGCCCTGGCGCTATGTTTTGACACCCCACAACGGGCGGCGGCCTGGACCCGGATGTGGCCGGTGCGCGCTGACCGGGCCGCAGCTGTCCGCGAGGCCTGTTCGGCAGTTCACAATCCCCCGGGGATCATCTTTTCAAAACACGTACAAAATATTAAACTACATATGGCACTAGACGGGTTATGCCGGGCCGCGCAATTCGCACTCTGGGTGACCGGCGGAGACCGGGCCCGCGCCACCCTCGAACACTTTGCACACCACCTGCAGGGAACCCGTGCGGATGTAACCGGTGAAGACCTCATTGCACTGGGATACACGCCCGGTCCACAATTTCGCAAAGCCCTGCAGGAGGCGCTGGAGGTAAAGCTGGACTGCGATGCGGGCCGGGACGAACAACTCGCTGCCGCCCGGCGCGTGCTCGAGACCTATACCTGAAGATATGACAATGAATCATCGTCGACACCGCCGCATGACGGGATAGCTATGCTTTTATCATTTATCGAAGGAACCGTGGATGTTGGAGTCGTGGTGGCCTGGATCGTCGGCGCCACGGTGGCCATTACCGTTCATGAATACGCGCACGCCCGGCGGGCCCTGGCGGCGGGTGACAAAACACCCGAGGCCAACGGCAGGGTGACGATCAATCCGCTGGCCCACTACGACCCGGTGGGCACCACACTTTTCCTGTTCGCCGGTTTCGGCTGGGCCAAGCCGGTACCGGTCAATCCGACAAGCTTTTCAGACCGCCGACGGGATGGGCTCATGGTGGCTCTGTGGGGGCCTTTGAGCAACATTTTGGCCGCTGCAGCCTTCGCC
>JBKHJK010000578.1:0-2698 GCA_046538215.1 Armatimonadota bacterium | reverse complement strand
GTCCATAACTCCCTGTTATGTGCTACTGGACACCCCTTCGCAACCAAGCGATCGGGGCACTTTTTCGGGCTTAATAATGCTCAATCTGCAGCGGGATCCATCTGCCGGAGCCTTCCTGCATCTGGATGCGCTTGAAGCCCTCCTGGCATTTCAAGGCCTCGTGTGCCTGGATCGGGCCCACGTCCCCCATTGATTTGACGAGAGTTAGCCCTTTTTCATAGCAGTCACGGGCGTCGTCAAGATCACCGATGGCGGTCAGGCAGTGCCCGAAGGCTTTGTAGCGCGTTGCCACATAGTAGCGGGAGTACTCGGGAAGCTGGCCAGACAGCACGTCCTCTGGCTTTTGGCCTTCGATGCGCTCTCTCATCGGGCGCAGCAGCTCGCGGGCGCGTTCTTGCGGGCCGATGGGAGCCAGGGCCTCCGCAGCGGTCATCAGCGTCTCGGTATCCACGTCCGGTTTCTGGAGGTATGGTTCGATGACTTTAAACGCTTCGGCATGCTCGTTGAGCACGATGTGCGAAATGGCTAACAGAACCGCCGCGTGCTCATTGTCGGGATTCATCTTCCAGGCATTGTGGTAGAGGCCGTGTGACACCGGCCATCCCCGGCAGTTGCGGATCATGTTGGCGTATTCATAGGCCAGGTGCTGGTTTCGCGGATGCTGCTGCATTGCGTTGGTGAGGACATCACAGAACACCGGATGTTCCAGATCCGGCCGCGTTGTGGTGTGGCCGAGATCCTTTATCCATGAAATCACACGTGCATCCATGTCTATCCCCCGACGCAGCCAGCGGCTGCCCCGGTCGAATTGGTCGTTCCTGATGCAAAGACGCCCAATTTGAAATGTTGTCTCACCAAGCAGCGGCTTGACGGCGCTCGCATCCCCGTTCTTAGTCCCTGCCAGCTTTTCGACCAGGTCCCGCGCTCTTAACAGCCGCATTTTCGCCGCGGCGATACTGATGTCCAGCAGATTCGCAATATCCGTGGGCCCCGCGTCGTCCATCACATCCACCAACAGCGGCACGCGATAGCTTTCAGGCAGTCGCGCCCAGCCACGCACTGCGTCCATCGCCGTCTCCGTCGCCCGGTGGTTGCTGGCGGGAGTTTCCGGGAGGGTAACGAGGGTGTCCAGGCGGGCGGCCAGAACTTCAAGCTCTTCCGCCGCGCCGTTCAGAAGCTCTCTGTGACGACGATTGTGCTCCTTCACCACGTTGTCGGCATAGCCCCGGAGCCAGTTCACGAAGCTGCCCGATTCCGGCGAGAACTGGCCCAGGTCGCGGTACACCCGATACCACGTCTCCTGCAACGCATCGTGTAACTCCGAGGCGTCATAGACCTTTCTACTAATAAAGGCCTCCAGCGCAGGCCGGTGACGCCGCACCAGTTCATCGAAGGCAGAAGCCCAGCCCACGGCCGCCATACGGACGAGGCTGGCATCAGGCACTGCCTGGAAATCATCCCATCGCATAATGATCTCATCCTGAACTTCGGCAGAACTCTTCAGGCGGACCAAATGAAGAAAACTGGTAAAAAAATGTTACCTGCCTGCTGTATGCCTCAATACATGGTGAAGGTCTGAAGCTAATATCTACATTCTCGCCCGACCAGGAGGTGTCCTGTTCAATGAGTGCGGAAAACGAACTGTGTGTTCCACAGGCGATCGTAGATGCGATACTGGAAGGCAGCCTAGTGCAGACGAGATTGCTAATTGCCCTACTGAAGTATTGCGAGGCTCACGATATTGACCACAGTAGCTTGATTGAGCTGTCGCTTACTCAGCTTTCCGACCGCTGCAATATGCACCGCCAATCCGTCATCCGTGCCATCCACGAGGCCGAACAAAACGGCCGGCTGCGAGTGGACCATGATTCCGCAGGGAACACATATCGGCTGAACATCCCCCACACATAAGGGGCATAAAGCCGCCGTTAGGAGAGAATGAGACCGGCAAGCCGGTGTTCGGCAGGCATTCATGGTTCCAGTCTCAGCGTCAGAAAGATACAGGCCGCAGGACCATTCGGATGCGGGACGCCTGGTGCGGCTTGAGACGTACGCGCGTCCGAGGCAGGCCTGCGGACGTAATTGACCTGGGAGCCTGGCTTGCTGCTGGGATCTCACTGCTGCGGCATTATTCCGCTGAGGATGTCGCTCAGCAGGCGCCCCTGGAATTGCCCGTGTTCATCCAGAATGTGCGGCGCGATCAAGATAACGACTTCTCGCTTCCCTGTTGTCGTGGACGATGATTTGAAAAGGTTGCCGACAAGCGGAATTTCCGACAACACCGGAACTTTGTTTTCCCGGCGTGTTTCCTGCTCTTCCGTAAGGCCGCCGATGACAATGGCTTCACCATTATTCAGACGGAGGCGCGACTTGGCATTTCGCACCGTGATAACCGGCAATCCACCCTCGCCTTTGCCGACGACATCCTCGACATTCGGCTCCAGCCGGCAGAGTATCTCATCGGTATCCGGTATGATGTGCGGCTCGATATTCAGCGATATGGCGGCCGAAACCTGCTCCAGACGGCTGTAGGCATAGGCGGCGGACCCGGTCACAATGCTGAAATACTGGTCGGTTCCGACCTTTATGCTGGCCTCTTCCCCGTCAAGTGCGACAATCGAAGGGTTCGCGCGAATCGAAGCACGCTCATTCTGCAGAAGCCAGCGGATGCCCAGCAGGATATTTCCCGCCTCCGGAC
>JBKHJK010000577.1:0-2698 GCA_046538215.1 Armatimonadota bacterium | reverse complement strand
GTCGCGATCCGTCCCTCCACGACCCCCTCCCATACTCCCATTATACCCGCGGGACCTGCGAGTGCCACAACACAAACGAAACGAGCGCCGCGTTCAGCGGGTGCAAGTCCCGCCAGCTCTTCCAGAAGCCGCTGGATCCGCTCAGCGTCGGTATCCGCATACCGGCTGGAGCGGACGCCGGGACGGCCCTGGAGTACGTCAACCACCAGACCACTATCATCGGCCAGTGCGGGTATGCCCACGTGTTGCGCACCCTGGGTCGCCTTGGCGCACGCGTTCTCCTCGAAGGTTTCATACGGCTCCTGCAACTCCGGCGGGGCGGGAAGATCCGCCAGGCCGATGATACGGATACTGTGCGGCTCCAGAAGCCGCTGGATCTCAGCTACTTTGCCCGAGTTTGCGGAGGCCACCAGCAGGTCGGCCGAACCCGTCTCCTGCATGGTTACCTCTGCTCCCCGTATGGGCCGACGCCCTTCAATGTTTGTTGCTGTTTCCGGAAGATACTCTGCAGACCTTCCCACGCGATCTGGATCATGTCATCGGCTTCATTTCGGGCGAAGGTGCGTCCCTCCGCACTGCCCTGAAGCTCCACGATTCTCTCGTCGGAGGTCATAATGACATTCATATCAACAGCGGCGCGGCTGTCTTCCTCGTAGCACAGGTCCAACAAAACTTCCCCATTGACGATACCTACGGAGACCGCCGCGAGCTCCCCGTCAAGGGGCCAGTTGCGGATTTTGTTTTCGGACTGCAACAGAGCACATGCCTGGGCCAGGGAGACAAACGCCCCGCATATCGAGGCGCTGCGCGTCCCGCCGTCGGCCTGCAGTACGTCACAGTCAATTTGGATGGTGCGAGGGCCGATGGCGTCGAGATCGGTAATAGCACGGAGACTGCGGCCGATGATACGCTGGATCTCCTGCGTGCGACCACCGATTTGCCCGCCGCGGTCTCTCCGTCTGCGCTCCTGAGTGGCACGCGGCAGCATGGCATATTCGGCGGTGACCCATCCCTGTTGGGTGTCCCTGAGGAAATGGGGCTGCCGATCTTCGACTGAAGCGGTGCAGTAAACCTTTGTATGACCGGTGCTGACAAGGCACGACCCTTCTGCGTAGCGGTTGACATTACGGCTCAAAGAAAAGTCGCGGAGATCGTCGTTGGTTCGTCCATCAACTCGCAGCAAAGCACCAAAACCTTTCCGGTGCGCCCTGAAACGCCTTTAATCCGTTAAATTATACGATACGGCTGCGTCTGTCGCAAGCGTACGGCCATGCCCATCAACCGGTTACCAAAAAGCAAAAACGCCGACAGGTATCGGCGCTTTTTTTGACACTCTTATTTTTACATACGGGTGACACCGCGTCCGGCACATTCACTATCAAAACACATACCTGGAAAATAAGGCGAACGGTGGTGGAGGCGGCGGGAATTGAACCCGCGTCCGCAGTGGAACCGCCGAAACTTCTACGAGCATAGTGTGTGTTTCATTTTTTGGCCCCGGAACCTCCCACACACAGGATCTTCCGGAGCGAGCTTCAGCAAAATGTCCCTGTCAGGCGCTGAAGCACCGGCTGACAGGTAGTCGGCCTAAGCGATGTCTGGTTCCACCCGGCCGACGGGGCGGAGCAGACAGGCGTGCTTTAGTTAAGCAGCCAGTGCCATATCGTTGGCATTTGTGTTTTGCCGCGTTTTACCAGTTACGGCAATCTGGGCTCGCTATTTCGGCTAGCTCTGCACCACGTCGAAGCCAATCGCCCCCACGGATGCACCCGTATTGTCAAAGTCCTCTTTTCGATTGCGCTTATAGTATATCGCAAATCAGCTTGCAGTGCAAATCATTCAACTCCCACAACTGCAAAAAATAAATGAGACGAACTCTTGACATGCCTCGATGTGAATGCTACTATATGCACGAAACATATAGGTGATTGAAATGCGACGGCGACGGCGCGGAAGACGCGGACAACAGGGGCAGGATTTGACCGGCAATCTCTCCAGACTGATTGAGCCGGTGCTTCTTTTCCTGCTTGCAACCGACCGCGCCCATTACGGCTACCAGTTCCTGGAACACGCCGACGAATTTGCCATTGCAGGCGCCAATATAGACGCAGGAGCCGTTTATCGCCGTTTGCGGAACCTTGAGGAGCAGGGCCTCGTTGTCTCAAACTGGGAGCCCGGTGAAAGCGGCCCTGCCAAGCGAGTGTATGAGCTCACTCCCGCAGGCCTGCAACAGCTTCAAGACTGGGCGCAGGTATTGAGGGAACGTGGGGCGTCAATGATCGATTTTGCCGACCGCTGCGCGAATCTCTAGTTTTTTTGGCACACTATATGGAATTCACAAATAGATGCAACGTACAAATAGGTGGTTGAAACAGTGATGAGAGCAGCAATTTCACGAGATGGCGACAACGTTGCCACACATTTCGGGCGGTGCGATGGCTATGAGATCGTGGATATTGACGATCAAGCGATCACTGGCCGAAAGACCGTTGAGAACCCAGGCCATCAGCCCGGCGCTCTCCCCCGTATGCTCAGCGAGATGGAGGTTGACTGCGTGGTGGCTGGCGGGATGGGCCCACGAGCTCAGCAGCACTTCGACCGCTACGGCATCCGCACGATTGTCGGTGTCTCAGGTTCCATTGAAGACGCCGTCGCCGCACTGGCCTCCGGCGATATCGAAGGCGGGAGTGACCAGTGC
>JBKHJK010000576.1:0-2699 GCA_046538215.1 Armatimonadota bacterium | reverse complement strand
TCGCTGCGCTCATAACCGTTGAAAACCTCACAACCGGAACCATGGGACTTATTGTGGGCCTGCCACTGGCCATGCTCACCAATCACGCCTTTATTTCCAGCTTCGAAAATGAGATCATGAACTTCCAGCCGGTCATCTATCCCTCCTCGTTCGCCACCACCATCATCTCCGTGCTGGTGGTCATCGTCCTGTCACAGATACCGGGGATTTTGCACATCAACCGCCTGAACCTCGCCGAAGCCACGAAGCTGCAAACCGGATAATGTGGCTCAATAGACGAAGCCTCCTGAAAGTCGCGCGCGACCAATCACCGGGTCGAAAAAACGTGATCTGTCGGGATCTGTAATATTAACTGTGCGAATTCCTGACGGCCAGGACGGGCTGAAATAAGTGAATGAAAGCGAAGGCGCCTGATTTGACACCGGTGAAAGATTCCTTGTACGGTGTGATAAATCTTTACAACAGTCTTATGATGGCAAAATACCTCATGACTTTCAAAGTGATGGGAAGTGGTCCGAATGCCCGGACGATTATTGACTGTTGTAGTGTCCGCCGTTGTCGGGGTCATGGTGCTTGTTGCAGGTCCGGCAGCCGCTCAAAATCAGGTCAGCGTTAATAGCCTGATGCACGATATTCTTCGCATGGCGGATACCGGCCCCGAAACGCAGGCGATGTTCATGTGGTTCCCCACCGAAGTCTTTGTCGCCATGGCCCAGGCCAACCCCAATACCTCCGCCGCAGATGTCCAGGCCTTCAAGAATGTCTATTCGCCCTACACCGCTGTCGCGTTTTCCTGCTTGAGGGCCAACGAAGACTTGACACAGGATATCATCGAGCCTTCAACGATCAAGCAAAACATCGTGGCCATCGACACGGCGGGGCGTGAGCAAGCTCCGGTGGAGGATATCCCCCCTGCATTGAGCCAGATACTGAGTATTTTGAAGCTCGTTGCGCGACAGGGGATGGGGGGCGCCCAGGTGGCAGAGTCATTTGACGTCGTCGTGTTCTCCAACAAATCTGCCGACGGTACCCAGATGGCCGATCCCACAAAACGGGGCGAATTTGCAGTGAAGGTGACCGGGGTCGAGGGTATTCCGGCGACCCCCGTGACGTGGCATCTGCCACTCGATGCCCTGATGCCGCCGAAATACTGTTCATCATGCGACGAGCCCGTCCAGCATGCGTGGACCTACTGTCCATGGTGTGGAGCAAAGCTTGTGGAATAAGCTGGAGCGCATGGTTCCGCACTGAATTACCATAAAATCTTTTCGCTCCCTCTACGAGCGGGCGCAAGGGCGAGTACATTTTAGCGAGTCATGGCCGTGGCAGTTACCCATCGTCCATCCCGAAAGCGGGAGGTCAGAGTATGTACTGTCCTTACTGTGGGAAAGAGTTGGCCGATGACGTCTCATTTTGCCGATATTGCGGGTCAAAAATCCCCGAGATAGCAGTAAAGAAGGGTGAGGAAGAGACAGCGCCGGAAAAAGAGCCCGCCGAAACGCCTCGTGTGGACGGGAAAGGGCAGATCCCTCCACCATCGGGAACTGAAGCAGAAACGGAACTTCCCCCACCGCCTCCCCCTCCAGACCGTGAAGACGAACAGGCGCCCTCGCCGAAATATGAAGAACCTGCAGCAGCCCCTGAGCCTCAGGGAACCAGCGGACTGGCGATCGCGGCACTGATATGCGCGTTTCTCATCCCTCCCCTTGGATTGATCCTCGGCGTCGTGGCGGTCGGACAGCTCGACCGTGACAAACAAACGAGGGGACGCAATCTCGCCATCGGAGCCATCGTGGTCTCGGTGTTCATGGTCTTCATTGCTCTGCTGGCGGCAATCCTGTTCCCGGTGTTTGCACGAGCGCGGGAAAAGGCGAGGCAGACCACCTGCATGTCAAACCAGAAGCAGCTCATGACGGGGATAATCATGTATTCTCAGGACTACGACGAGCAGTTGCCGCGTTTGTACACGGGACCTGCGCACTACCTCGAGGGGCGCGGCGAGACAGCCGAAATCCGGGAGCAGTCCGTCACCTGGCCCAAAGCGATCGAGCCGTACACGAAAAACCGGCTGCTGTTCTACTGCCCCAGTGATGCGACGTGCGATGGCGAAAACCCTCTGCTCGACGGTTCCTATGCGATAAACGTCATCTGGGCGGGTCGGTCACTGGGAGATATTCGACGTCCGGCAGAGAGTGTCTTTCTGATAGACGCAGCCGGCGGAGAAATTGACGGTAACTTCGCTAACGGTGAGGCAGGGGGCTTTTTGCCGGGGGATGGTCCGGGCTGGGACGACGTCGCCTGGCGCCACAATAGCGGTGCGAATTTTGGCTATGTTGACGGGCACTGCAAATGGAACAAAGAGCCGCCCGGCGGTGCAACGAGAGAGCTGTTTGGGCCGCAGTAGCCTTTTGAGAGCGGTCTGACAACCGAAGCAGATTAAAGCCGTGACGTGGAAAAGCGTTTGGGGGAAATGAGTGTGCCTGAGCGAGTAGAATGTCCTGCCTGTGGGTTCGTCATGGAGGTTGATGAGACCGAGGCTGAAGAGTTGCAATACTGCCTGTCGTGTGGTGCGCCGCTGTCGGAAGCGCCATCCACACCAGCCACGGATGAAGTCAAATGCCACTGGTGTGGGAATGTGATGGTGGCGCCCGAGGGGGAGGCGGGGGACCTCAAATACTGCCTTTCATGCGGTGCAGCCC
>JBKHJK010000575.1:0-2703 GCA_046538215.1 Armatimonadota bacterium | reverse complement strand
TCATAGTTCTCGCCGCGCAGGATCAACCGCCCCGTCGGGTTGCTCATCTGCGCAATTTCCCACGCCTCGGTGTAGGCGACGGTGGCGGCGGGGATCGTCAGCAGGTCAATCCATCCGGCGGCGAGACCCGCATGAACCACCCACGGTTCGGGCAGGCGCTCATCAACAAAAAGCAGTGCCGCCAGGCCGCTGTCACACAGGCGCTTGAGCTTCGACGGCTCTTCGCCGAGGAGGCCAAAAACAAAGCCGATTTTGTCCTGCAGGTCTTTGCCCTGCAGCTCGGCCTCCGACGCCGTCCCCAGGTTGACAATGGGAGCCGTGATGCCATCTCTGGGGGTTTCGGGAGAATGAGCCAGCGGATGACACGCCGACTGGCGCCACTTCCCCGAGGTGTTGATCTGAAGATGGGCGGCCTCGTATGTCCAACCGACTGCCGGGAATTCCTGAAGCTCCACCGAAAGACCGCACTTCTCCATCTGGTTGCTCATATAGCGGGCGGCTTCGTCTTCCTTATCGCTTCCCGCCGGTCGGTTCCCGATTTGTTTGGCAATATGCTGCATGCGCTTCTGAACCATGCCTGCAGAAATATCTATTTTGTCGTTGGGTGACAATTGCGTCAACTCCCCCTCATTTATTACGTTCAATACTGCGATATTGGCTTCAATGCGAAATCGTTTTGCATTTGTTGAATCAGTCACTGCACCCGGGCGAATGGAGGGTGGCGTCACTCATCTTCCCAGTGATTGCTCCATTCGTCCAGCCTGACGATTTCAGAAAGCGGCTTGCGGTTTTTGGGACCGGGTTCGCCATCGGGGTACCCCAGCGTCATGAGTTGAACCACCCGAACGGAGGCGGGAGCATGAACGACCTCGCGAGCCATCTCCTCGTTAAACGCCCCCACCCAGCAGGTTCCGAGACCCTCTTCGACCGCCTGCAGGGCGATATGCTCCAGGGCGATGGCCACATCAATGGAGTAGGCGTACTGTCCGCAGGGCATCTTTCGCTCATCGGTCTCCGCACAGGCCACAATGACAACCGGTGCATGTTCGATGAAGCGCTGGCCCTGGGCGGCGTCCCGGAGCGCCCGCCGCTGGTGTGGTGAGGTGACCAGCACAAACCGCCACTCCTGGACGTTGCTGGCCGATGGCGCCAGCCGCGCCGCCTCCATGATCTTTTTCAGCGTCTCCTCCGGAACGTCCTTTTCCTGATATTTGCGAACACTGTACCGCTGCTTTATTGCATCCATGACATTCATCAGAGATCATCCTCCGCGAGCCACGTCTTCTGTCGGTGCGCAGAACCATCGAAAACCATGACCGAGGGTTCCTGATATTAGATTAGTCGAACGCGCCGCGTATTCCTCCACGTGCGGGGCAAAGGGAGGGACAATCCAGGGACGCACTCATTTGCGACACAGGGCCATACTGTTGTATAAAAGAAGTGCCAGGTTCCACTGGCAATTTTCCATCGTCCGGAGGCTGTTATCCGCTCTGAAGGATGATCACCGTGGCCCGGAGGTTCCGCAGGCGCCAGGACCCGACACTGAATCGGACGCGGCCTGGCGATGTCGAGCCTGAAAACCCTCTGTACTATCTGCGGCGCGTTTCTCCGGGGGCCAAGAGCTTCTTTTTTGAGCAGCTTTCTGAGATGTTCGACGCTGGTGTCACCGCCTACGACGCCCTGGAGACCATTTCCCATCAGAAGATAGACGGCAGAGTGCGCAGCGCGGTGGAAAAGATGGTGCCTGAGATCTCCGAGGGCGCCTCGCTGGCCGACCAGATGGACCGCTTCCCCGAACTGTTCGAGCCGCAGATCCGCGGCCTGATCAGAGCCGGGGAGATGAGCGGCCGGCTGGCGGAAATCACCGCCTTCATTGCCCAGGAGCTACGGGAAAAGCAGAAAGTCTCGTGGAAAATCCTGCTCGCACAGATATGGTTCACCATCCCCCTGGTGTTTATCGCACTGGTTGTCCCATTGCCGCGAATCATTGACCTGGGGTTTGAGTGGTATCTGAATTTCATCCTGCGCGTGTCAATACCGATCGTTTTGGGCCTCACGGTCGTCTATTTGATCGGAAAGATCGTGCTCAACCTGCGGGCTGTGCGGCCTTTTCGCGACCGTCTCATGTACGGGCTGCCAGTGGCGGGGAAGCTGGTGCAGCAGGCCGCTCTGCGCCGCTACCTGCAGGCTCTGGATGCGCTGATGGCCAGCGGGGTGGAGATACAGGAAGGGATGACGCTGGCGGCGGAGGCTGCGGGAAATGCAGTGCTTGAAAAAGAGCTTAAGCAGGTGGCGGATCGCGTCCGCCGTGGACAGCCGATTGGCACAGCGCTCACCAAAGCCCGGTCTATTCCTGCACAAATCCGGCAGACGCTGGCGACGGCCGAGCGCACCGGCAACTACGACCGGGCGCTGGACGAATTGCAGGTGTGGGCGAAACACGATCAGTCCCGAATCACCCAGATGGCGGCGTGGGGCGGATACGGGGTGGCGATGCTCGTGACGGCAATGGCGGTGGCAGTTGCCGTCTATTTCGGCTACAAATTCTATGTCGAGGCGATTTTCAACCGCGCCGAAGAATGGATGCCGTGACATGATGGATGCGGCAGACGAGGATCGCCGCGCTCGAAACTGTATAATGTCAGAACGGATCCGCGCCTCCAAAACGCTTTTTCGGAGGCCTGAAATTGCACAGGTATAGAT
>JBKHJK010000574.1:0-2704 GCA_046538215.1 Armatimonadota bacterium | reverse complement strand
GTTCAGGTTAGCGGTACGAGGTCGGCCGGACTTCGAAGCCGTCCAGCTCTGGTTCAACCTCCCTGTATCGGACATCCACATCCAGCACGGTCGCGACGGGCGGCCCTTCACGCAAACGGTCAATGAATTCGTTCAGGGCGTCAGCAGGGCCCTGGGCAATCACCTGGACGTCGCCATCTGCGAGGTTTCGCACCCAGCCTGCGATACCGAGTTCTGCTGCCCTGCGCCTGGTAAAATATCGGAAGCCAACTCCCTGGACGCGACCGTTCAGGATTATCTCGGCACGCTTCAACGGTCCGGAGGGATCGTTGTCTGTCATGTATTGGGGTCCTCCAGCGGTGTCGGCGATGATCTATGCGTTTCCCGAAGATCCGGCGGAAGACGACATTTCAGCGCCCTTGCTCGCCACCATTGCTCCGAGCCAGCCGAGTGCCAGCAGGCCGATAAAACGCAAAACGACCGAGGCCCCTACAGCCACCAGCGAATTTCCACCAGGGCTTGCGGACACGGCGCCCTCGGCTCCTGCACTGTCGGCCGGGGCCTGTGACACCTGCTCGACACCCAGCATGCCGGCATCGATGCTCACAACCAGGTCATGGGCCCACATAAAGACCATGATGAGCATGACGATACCGGCCACAAAAACCAGTATCCCCAGTATCCTGGACCAAAAATCAATGCGCCGGGCACTGTTGGATTTCTCCGCGCCGTCGGTCAAGTCTATCACTCCTGGTGAAATGGTAACCGGAAGTATAACATACGCTGCTACGGTGGTGCAATCACCCGCAGTCCATGCGCAAAACCCTCATCGTACGGGGACATATGCTGTCTTTATTATTCTCCATGAGCCCGCAGAAGCCCTTTGTTGGCCGGCGGCGATGGAGGTTTGTAATGCCACAACAGAGAAACACAACGGCAGTGTCACGAAGAACCAGGGAGTGTGTTAGCCATGGACCTTTCCCGTATATCAACATGCACGTATCCGCTGCGTGAAGAAGAGATTGATGTCGCTCTGAAGACCGTCGCCGAAGCGGGATTTCAGAAGGCCGACGTCTGGGGGAGGATGCCGCATTTTTCCGAGGACCAGTTTTTGTGCGACTGGGAGCAACTCGCCCGGCTTTCAGAAGAGCTCGGAGTGGAGGTCGCCAATCTCGGCACCTATCCCGGCCGCTTCTTCATCGCCGAAACTAAGCAGCAGCGGCAGGCGGAGCTGGGCAAAATGCAGGCTGCCATCGAAGCTGCGTCCTACTTCGGCTCACGATCCATCCGTGTCATGCCCGGCCACGGCGAAGACCCCTCCATCGTCGAGAAAGTCACTCCGTACTTCATCGAATCCGCCCAATACGCCAAATCCAGGGGCGTCTATCTGGGGATGGAAAACCACGCGGGTTCCATTGCCGGCGACCCCGAACTTGCCCTGCAGTTGTGCGAAAACGTGCATAACGACCATTTCGGCGTGCTGTACGAGCCGTGCAACCTGATGGCCGGAGGGCAGGATTACAAAGACGCTCTCGACGTCTTCGGCGAGTGGGTGGTGCACTGCCACATCAAGGACGGGCATTGGAAGGACGATTCCTTCAGCCGCGTGCACCTGGGTGACGGTGATGTTGATTTTGTCTGGTGCGTCCAGCAGCTCGAGGCGGCCGGATATGAAGGTGATTACGCCCTGGAATACGAGGTCACCGAGATCGAGCCGGTTTGCACCGGCCTGCCGAAGTGGCTCCAGACGTTCACAGAAGCCGTCGGATAGCCTGTGAGAACGGCGCCAGGAAACGCTTTCGTCGTTACCTGTGTTGCGGAAACATAAAACAGCTCCGTGGATGGCGGCGGCGTTTGTCGCCAGCTTCCAGGCCCGGCCGCGCGAGAGGTTTGGCGGTCGTTGACGTCGTTTGTTGCCTCGTGGAGTTTCTCGTCATTTATTTGGAAACTCTAAAAGGCGGCGGCGTTTGCCGCATTCATTGCGTGTGCTCGGAGAAGAAATCCCACACCCGCGCGGCGTAGAAGCGGTGGCCCTCGTCGCCGACGTACAGCTCCAGGTTGTCTTCGGCGCCGAATGCTGCGTACACCGCCTGAAGCTTCTCGTAGGCCTCCCGCACGCCCTCGATGGGGAAGATTGTATCCTCTTTGCCGGCGATGATGTGCATCGGGCGGGGGGCGATGAGGCCGGCGACGTCATACATTTCGCACAAATCCAGCATCCCCGGGGCGTAGTTGCCCGTGCAGTGGCTCATGGCGAGGATGGAGGCCCTGAATGTGCAGAAATAGCAGCTCGGGGCGGCCTGGGTGAAGCGCTTATCAACCGCCGCGGAAAACAGCGTCCCGGTGCCGCCGCCGGACTGGCCGGTGACGAGGATATTTTTGCTGTCAACGCTGTCGAGCCCCGCCATGTAGTCGTACCAGCACATGCTGTCGAGCACGCGCATCCCCAGAAGCGTTTTTCCGGCCATCAGTGCACGCTGTGAAAGCTGCTGGCAGCTATTGCCCCGGTCGGCGTCGAGGTCATCCTGAAGCATAAGCTCTCCGAAGCCCCGCATGTCCGGGGCGATGGCGATGTATCCATGACGCGCCGCCTGCACCGCATAGTCGCGCTCGCCTTCGATCTGGACCTCCCGTCCCTTCACATCCTGCTCGAATCCCGCGGGGATGACCTTCCCCGGACCATGGCCGTGCAGACACAGGATGGCGGGTGCAGGCTCATCAAGGC
>JBKHJK010000573.1:0-2704 GCA_046538215.1 Armatimonadota bacterium | reverse complement strand
CTTTCGCAAGATGTTCCTGTAGGGCGGGGACCTGTGCCCCGCCGCGAGTCTCTCTGACGGGGAAATCGGCATTCCAGAAAGACGCACGCCTGGTACGCCTTCGGTTGGAGTTTCAACCGACCGAAAGTGCACAGGTCCGCGTCCTGCAATAGAAGCCAACACAATATGTGGTTCCGTCCGGCTGGAGCATTTCAAACCAGGGGAATAACGGCCGGCGCGGCACAGGTCCGCGCCCTACAATATGGCACACCACAAAACATCCCCGTAGCTGGCAAACAACGCCAGCATTTGGAGTTTTGTTAAACAGTACGTGTTTCGCGTCACTGGAGTGCGATTGCGGCGACGGAGCAGGGAGTCCGTGGGCCGGATTTACGGAGCCACCGCCGTTTGCTGGCTCCACGAAGGTCTCTTTACTCACCCCCACGAATGCTTCAGCATCTTTACCATGTCCGCCCATCGAGGTGACCGCAATGTCCCGCGTCATACTGGCATTGGCCGCAATCATGTGCATTTCAGCGGTGGCTTCAGCCGCCGAACTGGATTTCTCATGGATTGATAGTATCCGCCCCGACCATCCCCGCATCTACTTCAACGAAGACCAGTGGGCGGAAATACAAAAACGCGCCCTGGGAGCCGAGAAAGCCCACTACGAGCGCGTGAAAAACTATGCCCAAAGCCCCACCCCGAAGCCCTACTGGACCGGCATGGAGGTCCCGCCACCGCGCGAGGGATCATCTACCGACACCGCCGACTGGGGCAACATCCTCATGGCCGCCGCCTTTGTCTATCGCGTCGAGCCATCACCACAGCGACTCGACAAAATCCGCGAGATGCTCTGGGCCAGTATTGACTATTACAACCATTCCTACGAGCTGGGCAAATGCGTCAACTGGTATTCCACCAGCCGCATCGGGTGGATCGCTGCCCTCGACTGGGTCTGGAATGATCTTCAGCCGCAGGAGCGTTCCGACCTCGGTGAGGCCATGCTCGCACACCTCGATGAATGCCTGCACAAACCCGACATCACCCGCCGCAATCGCTCCGGTTATACCACCGGCTATTACGGCGTCCGCACTCTCAATATCTTTCTCGGTATCCTGCTGCATAACGAGGGCATTGACGATGAGCGCGCGCTGGAGGCCCTCAAAACCGGCTGGCGGGAATACCATGCTCTCCTGCAGCATCGCAGCCGCTCGGCGGATGACGACGGTGGAGGCGCATCGGCCACCCTCGCATACCTCCTCGGCCATTACCCGCACGCCGAATGGAACCTCTTCTACACCTGGGAGGCCGCGACAGGCGAAGACCTCGCCGCACAGTGGCCATACAAGGGCCTTTTGCCCAATTACGTCCTGTGGAATCGCCTGCCGGGAAACCTCGAATACGGGTATGGTGACTGCCAGCACATGGACAACAAGATGCCCACATGGCGCCTCGACAGCCACATGTCCAACGCCATGAACCTCTACGCGCCATCACATCCTGATTACGCCGCGCTCGCAGGGGCCATGCGCCAGATGTTCAAAAAGGACAGCTACTCCGTCGGCACCTTCTCCGTCTATCCCTTCCTGTGGACCGACATTGACAGCGCGCCGGAACCCGCCGAGATCGGCACACTCCCTCCGGCGCGTCACTTCGAGAATATGGGGCAGGTCTTCATGCGCTCCGGCGGCGGCGATGATGACACCTACTGCATGTTCGCCTGCGGTGGAATCAGCGCCCAGCACCGCCATTATGACGCCACCCATTTCACCATCTACAAAAAAGGCTTCCTCGCGCTTGACACCGGCACTCGCCGCGGGAATACCGATAACCTCCAGAACTACTACGCCCAGACCGTCGCCCACAACTGCGTCCTCATCAAGATGCCCGGCGAGGCCCCGTCTCCGTACTGGAATGGCGAGGTCTTCGGCCAGGCCGGGGGGCAAAACAAGCAGGTCGGATCCGAGGTCATTGCCTTTGAAACCTATCCCGAATACACCTACGTCGCCGGTGACGCCACACCGCAGTATAACGAAGAAAAATGCAGCGAGATGGTGCGGCAGTTCGTCTTCATCCCGCCGGATGACTTTATCGTCTTCGACCGCGTAACGTCAACCGAAGCCAATTACACAAAACGCTGGCTGCTGCATCACGCGAATGAGCCAACTTTTGATGGTAAAACCTGGTATTCTGACCAGGATGAGGGCCGGATCTTCTGCCGCACGCTGTTGCCTGAAGACGCCGTCCTCACACCCGTCGGCGGACCTGGCAAAGAGTTCATCGCCGATGGCGTGAACTATCCCATTGACGAAGGACCTGCAAAATCTCGTATCAAAGAAGGGTACACTCACAAAGTCCCGTATGAACAGACCCCCGAGCTCATGGGCCGCTGGCGCGTGGAGGTCAGCCCCGGCCAAGCGCGGCAGGTGGACCACTTCCTCCATCTCATCCACGTCGGCGACCAATCACTGCAGGCCATGTCCGACGCATCCGTCACGGTCGAAAATGACACCGCCACCGTGACCTTCGACGCAGGCCCCCGGCAGGTGACCGTCTCATTCGCCCAATCCGGCGACATCGGCGGTCATATCACCATATCCGACAATGGCGAGACACTCATAGACCGCGACCTCACCAGCGAAGTCACCCCCCAATCCGGCCTCGCCACCATGCAGTAGCCGCCGGATACAGGCCGCCTTTGGCCAGGGAACGGGGAGGGCCA
>JBKHJK010000572.1:0-2705 GCA_046538215.1 Armatimonadota bacterium | reverse complement strand
CCCATCTCCTTGATGAACTGCAGCAGATCCGCCATATTTCGCTCATAAACATCCGGATCAACGAATCGCTGCGTACCCGGGCTGGTCCCCTCGATTTCGTCCTGCGTCGGCTCGCGGAAGGGGAGCTGTATGGTACGGGAGGTGACATTCAGCCCTTCCAGCGCGGAGAAATCCATACTCGCCAGCACCGAACTGATGTCACCGGCCAGCAGGTTAGCGACCTCTTCCTTCGATCGCGAAACCTCCGGATGTGCGGGATCATTATAGTGCATGTTGGCTGTACAGCCGTTCAGAAAGACGGTCACAGGCCAGCCGCGATCCCTCATCTCGGCCGCCAGCGCGCCGGGATAGCCCGACGAGAAGTTTTTCTCCCCGCCGTGATGACCCGCCCGGCAGGCGTAGTTGGTCAACAGCCCCAGTGGCGTTTTATCCACATCACGGACGGCGATGACAGCCACTTCCGGGTCAATGGGGCCGTCAAAACACAGCGCAAGTCTATCCTTGAACGTTCCGTGAGTACGTACGATACCGTCGCGGAAGCGGATGCGTCGGTTGTGTGCAATATCAAAGTCGAATGTCCAGCCGAAGCCGATCTCGGCCTCCTGGACGTTGTCGAGGGCCTCTGCGAAGGCATCTGCAATCCGCCCGGCGATATCCGCCACGTACTCTTCATCCCGCTGCACGTCGCCCATGCTGTACACAGCCGGACCGGCGTGATTGTCGGTGGCCGAGACCATCACATTCTCAGCCGGGAAATCGCAGCAGCCGGCGATCGCCTCCCGGATGTCCGCCGTCGTCTTCTCATCCACCGCGCCCGTGTCGAGGTTGATGAATGCCGCGCGCACCTGAGCGTCCTCGATTATGGCAATGCGCGAATAAAGCGGGTCGAGGACCCTTTCGGGCACGATTTCGATCAGCCAGCCGGCTTTTGCCGTCCCCGGTGGGGGAGTGATGTCAACGTCGGTAAACGCTGCTCTCATGGCGGCTCATCCCTTCTGGGATTTGATAAGCTCAATGGCACAATCGGCCAGCATATCTCCAGCTTCCGGGGCGAGCTTGCTGCTTGTGCCGAAGGTGGTTTCATAGCCGCCACGTTCGAACGCCTCTTTGTGCGGGATATACCCAAGGTGGCCGTTGGCGTAGCCGACGACAACTGTATGGGTCGAGAAGGTTTCTTCCTTGACGCGCATTCCGTGCTGGCAGAAATATTCGCCGGGTATGGCAATATACGCTCGGTCACCGACGAAAAACGCCTGGATTTCTGCCCGCGCGGTGCCCTGCTGTTCGATGCGCTCGATGAGCTTTGGCATCGCCTTATCATACAGATCTGCATCGCCAAAACGCTGGGCGCCGGTGGCCGTCCCCGTCTTCTGGGCCTCGGTAACTTCCCGGAAGGGCAGTTCAATGGTCCGGGCGGCGACGTGCAGCGACACCTCGTCGGTGCAGTTCAGCCCTTCGAGCACCTCCGTGGCATCATCGGCCAGTCGTGTGCCTGCCTGCTCCATGGTTATCGGGTCTTCGGGATGCACGATCCTCCGGGCGCGGATATTCCCGCAGGCTCCCTGCAAAAACATCGGGACGGGGCATCCGCGAGATTTCATGACATCAGCAAAAACGCCGGGGAAGTTTGCGCTGAAGCATCCTCCGCTGCCCATGTGGGTCGGGTGACAGGCGAAATTCACCATGCACCCCAGCAGATCGCCATCGCTGCTTTGAGCGGCGAGCACGGCCACCTCCGGGTCAATCGGCCCCTCAAAGCAGAGGGCATTTGGATCATCAAAGGTCCCGTTCGTTTTGGTGGTGCCGTCACGCATCCGCACCCGGCGGTTTTCGGAAACATCGAACTCAAAGGTACTCGCCTGGCCGATCTTTGCCGGCTGCATTCGGCTCAGCGCATCGCCAAAAGCACTGACAATCGCCTCCAGCATCATCTGAACATATGCGTCGTCGCGCGAGCAATATCGTGCGCCGAAGACGGCCGGACTTCCGTGTGAATGCGTGGTCGTCACCATGACCCTGGAACCCGCGAAGGCGTGGGCCTCCTCGATGGCCTGCCGGATTTCAGCGGTGAGTTCGTCGGGGGCCCCGAGGACATCGAGCTGTACAAATGCGATCCGCTCGCCGCCGTCATCGAAGATCGCCACCCGGGCGTACAGGGGGTCATTGAGCTCCTCGGCGGTTACCTGCCGGGCCCAGCCGATCACATCAGCGGGCGTAGTCGGGGTGATGTCAACTTCGCCAAAGCCTGCCTTCACAGCCATTACTGATCCTCCCAGTCAACCTCATCGAGTTGCTCGATGTTCTCCATGACCTTGCGGATCCCCCCGGCGGTAATCTCGGCGACGTCCGGGCCGTTGGGCGACCGCAGCGGCATGGTCATTCCGGTATGGCGCGAGGCGTGATCCACGGCCACCGGGTACTGCTCCATGGAGTAGTCAACGGGCTCGGCATGCGGGCATTCCCACGGGCAGCCGTGACCGTAGCCGTTCTTGGCCTGGAAGACGGTCATCTCGGGCAGCGGATACGCCTGCCAGACGCTGGTGCCGACGCCCTCGGCCTTCATCGCCTTCACGAGCTTATCGCGGAAATCGGCCGGATCGTCGGGGTGGCCCATGGCGTCCATGTCAAAGCGGATGGTGTAGTTGTAGTACGTGTGCTCATGCCCCTCCGGCTCTGTGGGGAGGATGACATTGGGAACATCTTCG
>JBKHJK010000571.1:0-2707 GCA_046538215.1 Armatimonadota bacterium | reverse complement strand
CCCTGGAACTCATCGGGCTGAATGCGCTGTCTGGCAGATTTTCATAGTTTCTCCTGTTGCCGTGTGCTGTTGTCGTGTAGAGGGGCTGGTCGAAGGGACGTTGCCTTCGGCAAGTCTGAGGCTGGCCCGTCGTGAGTCTTCATGGCGAAGCAGTAGTTGCGGCCCAAAAGATTCACAGCGGGCCAGCACTGCGAGCTGACACAGTTGCTCCACACGACGTGACGACAGGCGCGAAACCCGTCCCTCCATGTGACAATAGCAACAAGAGCCTCCGATTATATGCAACAGTTGTCCATGCTTTGGCCTATGTCGAAATGGCGTCAATGACGGTGGTCGGAAAGACGATACGCATTTGCAGATTCCCGTCTGTGAGATCCGCGTCAATCTGTCCGCCCTGGTTGTCAATGATTCGCTGGCTGATGGCCGGCCCGAGGTCGCCGTTGGTCCGCTCCAGTGCGCTGAAGGGGTCGAAGAGCTCCTCGGGCGGCAGGCTCGGCTTCGTGTCATCCTTCTGCAGCACCACGCAGACACTCGGCCCCAGCTCCGTTTCCTCCTCCCGGAGGCTCAATGTCAGGTTTTTGCCCTCCAGATGCTCCATATAGGTCAGAAGATACACGATCGCCTCGGTTGCAGGCTCCGGGTCGGCCACGATACGGGGCAGGCCGCTGCCGATATGCACCTGGATGTGTTCATCGCCGCGGTCTTCTGACGCTTCGTCGAGTGCATTTTCCACGAGTGTGACGGGATCAACGAGCTCGAAATCCGGCTCCGGCTGATCCACCATCTGCACGAGCTGGGTGACGAGGTTTTCCAGCCGCCGGATTTCGGGGGTGACGGTTTCTTCCCAGAAATCGTCAATGGTGTCATCGCTGGAGGGATCCTGCTTGACTTCCGAGTAGGTCTTGATGGCCTGCAGCGGCGTGCGCACCTGCTGGGCGATGCCGCCGACGAGCTGTGTCAGCAGGTTGAGCCGCTCGCGCCGGTGCCGCTCGGTGGCAAGCTCGATTTCTGTGGTCATATCGTCCAGGAGCATCACACTGCCGGCCGGCTCGCCCTGGTCGTCGAGCAACGCGGAGGTGCTGATGCGCAGGGTCGCCTGTGTTTTGGGAATCTCCACCTCCGCATTCGTCACCGTCTCCCCGGGCGTCTCATAGGCGGCGTACAGGTGATCTCCCAGGGGAGAGGGGAGACAGCGGATGTCGCTGCCCTGCACCTCCTCGGCGTTGATGCCGAGGATGTCGGCGGCGTAGGGGTTGCACACCGCGATGCGTCCCTCCGGCCCGAGGGTGACCACACCGCTTTTCATCCCCTTCAGGATATGCTCCATGTAGGTGCGGGACTGTTTGAGCTGGTTGTGCAGCCGGAAGCTGTGCAGTTGCAGGGAGACGTAGTTGGACAGCACAAACAGCGTCTCCAGTTCGGTGCTGCTGTAGGCTTCACCGAGGGCTTTTTCGCCGAGCAGAAGCAGAGCGTGCAGGCGGCTGTCAACCAGCAGTGGGACGGCGATATGTGCGCGGAAAATGCGCATTTCGCGGGCGATTTCGGCGGCCTGCGTGCGGTCCGGCCAGTCCGCCAGCTCCCGCATTGTCAGTATCCGCGAGCTCTGGTTATACCACCGGGGCAGGGCGTTATCGGGCAAAAGCTGGCCGCTGGAGACGACCGCCGGATGCAGGCCCTGTGAGGCGAAGACCGTCAGCGCATCCTCTTGCTCGTCTCTGTGCAGCAGGCAGTAGTTCGCACAGCGGACGTATTCGGTGACCGCCTGCAGATAGCTGTTGAGAAGCGTGTTGGTGTCAAACGAACCGCCGGGTCCCGAAAGCATCCGGTGCAGGAGGCTGGACTGCAGGCCGATGTGACCGCTGTTTTGATGTGCCCCGGCCTGACCGTTGGCCGATACCTCGCGCGGCGGCACGCAGTTGTTGGAGCCGTTGTGGGTCTCAAAGGGGCTCCTGACCGTCTCAGCCGCCTGCTCTGTCAGCTCCACGCGTTCGAGCGCCTGCTGCAGCGTGTCGGAGATGTCGGCCTCTGAAGCCTCCGGATCCAGCCAGAAGTTCGGCCTGAGCAGCTCTTCGGTGCGCACCTGGTTGATCGCGTCCTGGGCGGCGACACACACCGTGACGACCTCCGGGGAGGCCTGCAGGATCTGCTCATACGTCTGCAGCGACATTCGGGTGAGATTTTGTAGATCCATGATGCACACAGAAACGGGTAAGGACCGCGCAAGCTCAACACTCTCAGACGGCGTCTGCGCATCCAGTACCATTGCCCTGTCGCCGAGATGACGGGCGATGCGCTGGAGCCAGCCGGGGGTGATCTCACTGGCTAAAACGACGATCATTGTGTCATTCCCTCGCTATCCACAACGCGGCTCGGAGTCCTTGCTGGAAGAATAAGAATGAATTTCGTCCCCGTGTGGGGATCAGATACGACCTCTATTGTTCCATTATGCTCTTCGACAATTGTCTGGCAGATGGCGAGGCCGAGGCCGGTGCCCTGGGGCTTGAGTGTGTAAAAGGGCTTGAAAATGTGCTCAATTTCGCTTTTTGGGATGTGGCTGTTGGGATTAAAGACGGATATTGCCACAGCCGGCTGTCCCTCCTCGGTTGTAATCTGGCGGGTGGAGACACGAACTTCGCCCCCCTCCGGCTCGGCGTCAATGGCGTTGGAAAGGAGATTGAGCAGCGCCTGATGCAGGCGGCTTTGGTCT